>MHTV01000001.1 GCA_001823215.1 Candidatus Wildermuthbacteria bacterium RIFCSPHIGHO2_02_FULL_45_25
CGGTCCGCTAAAATTTGAGATTCATCATTTGAGAGTTCTTGCCCGTCTTTTACTTTTTTCACCAACGGCTCGGCTTGCGCAAGCTCCTGCACCTGCCGCTCCCATGCCGTTTGATAATCATCAGAGTCAATTTTTTCTCCCTCGGCTCCAATTTCAATATAGGCGCGTTTTATAACGACATCGGTATTTTCTTGAGCGGTCTCTGCAACCTGAATAAAACCAGCCGGTACCTCAATATTTTCCTCGACAAAATCCTTAATTTCTGTTCCCCACGGGATACCAGCTTTGGCTTTGGCGATTTCTGAATATGGATTATAACTTTCGTCATTAAAATACTTAGTAACGCCGGCAAAATCATAAATCCTAAATGATTTTTTATTAATTCGAGAATCAAGACGACTGCCACGGCCACGCATCTGCTGGTATAAGATTGGCGATCGTGTCGGCCGAACCATGATTATATTTTCAACCGCCGGCGCGTCAATGCCGGTATCCATCATACCTACAGAAACAGCAATCGCTGGCATTTCTTCCAGCTTAAAGCGGCGAATAGCCCCGCGAGGGTCTTCGGTATCGGAAGTGATGACCTCGGCAAACCTACCTTTATACTCCGGCTTGGCTTGATTGAAGTAATACGCAAGCTGTGCGGCGTGGCGTTTTGTAACAGCGTAAACAATGGCTTTGCGTATCTTCTTTGGCTCTCGCTTTTCTTCCTCGGCAAAATAAGCTTGGACAACCTGCTCATTCCTGGCCGGTATGTTTATCTTTCTTTCCAAATCTTCCGAACTGTAGTCTTCACCCTCAAAATTCACGCCTTCAAGCGATACTTTTGTATCTATCTGAACAATGTCATAACCGGCAAGGAAACCATCTTTGACTCCCCGACGAATGCTGTACACGAAAGTCGGTTTACCTTTCTGTTCCGTCTCATTCCAACAACCAAAAAGTTTATAGGTATTGCGATCAACATATCCGCTGGGAGTTGCTGTCATCCCGATGCGGATAGCATCAAAATGCGAGAGAACAGAATTGTAAACACCGAAGATTGCTCTATGCGCCTCATCTGAAATCACAACATCAAAATAGCCGCTAGTGATATTTGATAATTGAGAATGAAGAGTTTGCAATGTAGAAATAACAATCGTTGATTCTTTCCTCTGACTACCTCCATAAAGCAATTCCGATGGATAACCCTCAAGTATTTCATCAAACACTTCTTTCGTTTGAACGCCAAGCTGAATACGATCTACTAGAAATAAAACTCGATTGGCAAGTCCGGCTTCAAATAACCGCTTGAGATAGAGAGCTATTGTGTCGGTCTTACCGGTGCCTGTTGCCATAACCAAGAGCATCTTGCGTTTGCCTCCCTCAATAGCTTTATCCATAATCTGCATCGCTTCTTTTTGATATGGCCTCGGCATTCGCCATTCACTGCCTTTGTAATACTTTTCTGGAATAGGGACGACTGACAACGGTTTTTGTTCAAGCCGGAGAGTTTGAATTTTTTCAAGATCGCGTTGAGAGAAAAAAGTGGCGACTTTTTGTTCCGGCCGATATTTATAATCCCAGAAATAAATTTCTTCGCCATTTGATAAGAAAATAAAACCGGCATTGATAGATTCCGCGTATGAAAGAGCTTGTTGCTTGGCGGAAGCCGGATCAACAGCAAAACGCTTTGCCTCAATAACCGCTATGGCGCGACCCCTTGAGTCTTTAAGAATATAATCAGCGCGGCCGCTCTGTGAAGTCTCCTCGGTTGAGACCTGATTCTTCTCTTCTATATCCCAATCGGCTTCGCGAAGTCTGCGGTCAATAAGAATCCGCGCGTCAGTCTCGCGCATGAACTTTTTTCCGGTTGTGTCTTGTGTAGCCATAATATTTAAATCAATTTGTGCTCTTTGAAGCTGAAATAATTCGCCTTACTTACAATTACATGGTCTTTTACCTCAATGCCGAGAAGTTTACCGGCATCAACCAACTGTTTTGTGCTTTCCGAATCCTCCTGCGATGGAGACGGATCACCGGCCGGATGATTATGAGCGATAATTACTTGGGCGGCCAAATGCCGGACAGCCGGCTCAAAAACTTCGCGCGGATGGACAAGGTTGGCATTAAGCGAACCGATTGAAACTACCTCGCGTTTGATTTCCTGATTTCTGGAATTCAAAAAGAAAATCACGAAATGTTCTTTTTTATGATCACGAATGTCTTTGAGCTCATCCCAAACGTCTTTAGGTGATAAAAGCAGAACCGACTGCTTGTTTTGCAGATGCCGGCGGCCAAGTTCATAGCAGGCGACGATTTCGCACGCTTTCGCACTTCCAAGACCAAATGTATTTTTTAATTCCTTAACCGACGCCTTTGCCAAACCGGCGACTCTGAATTTTCTTAAAATCTTGCCTGATAGCTCAACGACATTGATACCCTCGCTTCCAGTCCGTAAAAGAATCGCCAAAAGTTCAGAATCTGAAAGTCGCTCGGGTCCGTATTTTTCGAGCTTCTCTCGCGGTCTATCAACTTTTGGCAAATCTTTTATTTTCATATCCCGATTTTCCAATCGCCTTTCTCGATAAATGCTTCGATAGTCTGACGTTTGGCTTTATTGAGCGCGTTCGAATGAGAGAGACGACTCTCTTTGGCATATTCGGAAAGCGGAACGATTTTCTTATGTTCCAAATACGCTAGCCGCTTGTGATAGCTGTTAGCAAGCGCGCGGCCGACTATTTCTTCCATAACCGACGTTTTGTTATTTGTTTCAAACTCTTTGAACGCGTCATAGTATCTGGCGCGATCAATGAATTTGATGTTGATGGGCACATAACCTTCACGGATAAGCAAATAATTATTGATCGCCCTGCCGATCCGGCCGTTGCCATCAATAAATGGATGCGTCCATTCGAAGGCTAGGTGCAGACGGGCGATCCTCCGCACGATATGTTCATGGCTTGAGGCATTGTATTCCGCGATCATCTTTTTCATGAGTTCGGGAATTTCGGATGCATGAGGCGCAATATGCGTACCTACGCGTACACGCTCCTCGCCTTGGCGGAATCTTCCGGAGATTTCATCGCGGATATTGGAAATTAGCATTTTATGTAAAAACAAAATGACCTCTTCAGTAAGCTCCTGCTCTTTCGCTCGTTTGTCGATATATTCGACCACGCGTGCAAGATTTTTCGCTTCAAATAGTTCACGCTCGGAAACGAACCGATCAAGATCAATCTGAAGAAGGATTTTTTCCGTCTCTTCCAGCGAGAGCGTACTACTCTCGATAGCGTTGGAGTTGTACACCTGCTCCGGAATTTCCGCCTCAGAGATCATCTTGAGCAATGACTCTTTCCCTGGTACGGCTCGATAATAGCGCTCGCGAAGTTCGATTACTTTTTTGTATATATTTAGCGTTCTAGCCATATAAGCCAAGTATAGTAAAGTTAACTTTTATTGTCAAATAACCGTGAATTACACAAAAAAATCTAGTTATTTCACGATATTACGTTGCTAAAAGTCCTTTTTTGCATAGTACAGCATGTAAACTATGCATAATCGGTGCTGTATTCTGCGTTTCTCGAATAGTACAAAAGTGTACCATTCGCGAAATTTGCTTAAGTTAAGCAAATCGTTCCAGACTCTCAAATTTGGTCTTACGGCTGGGACCGGGTGCAACAGGTGGCAAACTCTTACCCTCGACACAAAGCTCGCCACAGGGGCAACGAACGACAAATTCGGGGTAACGTAAAAACCGCCTTTGGGGCGGTCTTGGTTTAAATCGTGGCAACTGGGGTTTTTCGGGATGTATAATCTCCCCCTCTCTTACTTCGCTCGGATTTCAGCGGACCGATATGATCATTCAAAACTTAAAAGCTCCAGATTCTATAAACCTGGAGCTTTTCTTTATCTCTTACAGAGAGACTTTCATTACGGGGTGATATTTATGAATGGCACCACTCCACTCTCCCCCATCATAAAGTTTGGAACAGTACCATTCCATTGCTCGGTCTTTTGGTATTCGAGATACGCAGCAGAAGAAGAAGCGAGCGCATCTTGAACCTTCCTGATTCCTTCATCCCCTGCTTCCGCCTTCGCTTTAATTGCATACGCATCAGCGCTTGCAATCGCCTGCTTTGCTCTCCTCTCGCCATCCGCACGAGCTTCTTCCGTGTTTGCGTCTTTCTGCGCAACATTGAAGCGAGTATCTGCGGCTGTTTGTTCAGCCTTCTGCAAAGCAAGATTTACCGCATTTTGTTCTTCCGCCTGTTGTTTTTTAAATTGGACCTCCTGCACCTCCTTGAGGAATGCCTCAATTTCTGGAGGATAGCTGAAACTTACAATTGTGACCTGCTGGACAAATACTATTGGGTTGCCATTTTCGTCTAGCAGTTCACTTTGCAGAGCATCTTCCACCAAATTTTGAAACTTCACGCGCTCATTCCCGACATAATCGTAACTGTGCGCTCCCTGAACAGACTTGAGAGCGGAGATATACACTCGCTCGATCCACTCATTGATGTACCGAGAGCCGTACCTCCGATGCAATTCAATGATCCTGTCAGGATTCGGAGAAGCCCACGTTCGCGCCCAGAAATAGACAGCAGGACGACCATGTGAGTTCGAATCCGCTTGCTTTTACTGCACGCAGCCGCCATGTCGCCGCATCTACAAAAGTAGAAATTTTATATGGGTATTAGACTTTCCAGAGGTGAATTATACTGTGGATCTACAAAAGTAGAAATTTTATATGGGTATTAGACCCGAACAAAAACAATAAAACCATGAATATCTACAAAAGTAGAAATTTTATATGGGTATTAGACCCTTGTGGTAGGAGGAGATGGAGTATATCTACAAAAGTAGAAATTTTATATGGGTATTAGACTGCGAAGAAGAATAATGTACCTTACTCATCTACAAAAGTAGAAATTTTATATGGGTATTAGACGCGATGTCCTGCTTGTCGATCCTATAATCTACAAAAGTAGAAATTTTATATGGGTATTAGACGGAATTGAATAGCCATAAGGGCAAGCGATCTACAAAAGTAGAAATTTTATATGGGTATTAGACGGATGGAATTCCGAATCAGTGTTTGATCTACAAAAGTAGAAATTTTATATGGGTATTAGACCTATTTACAGGCGCAACACCCGGGCATCTACAAAAGTAGAAATTTTATATGGGTATTAGACCAATAATTAACTGTTCGTAGGGTATGATCTACAAAAGTAGAAATTTTATATGGGTATTAGACGGGGATGGTTCAATCAAATATCTTTATCTACAAAAGTAGAAATTTTATATGGGTATTAGACATTGGAAGAGTAGAACGAAGTATTGCTATCTACAAAAGTAGAAATTTTATATGGGTATTAGACAAATTATAATCAAGCCGATTGTAGAAATCTACAAAAGTAGAAATTTTATATGGGTATTAGACAAAATATACAAGTAATAAACCCAGAGATCTACAAAAGTAGAAATTTTATATGGGTATTAGACAAGTATGGACGCTCTCATCCTGTCTGATCTACAAAAGTAGAAATTTTATATGGGTATTAGACGGTGGTATTGCTGGATTCGATTCTTATCTACAAAAGTAGAAATTTTATATGGGTATTAGACTATTCCACGGAATGTTGCCCTTTTTATCTACAAAAGTAGAAATTTTATATGGGTATTAGACATTTCAAAAGGTTAAATCTCTTCCTATCTACAAAAGTAGAAATTTTATATGGGTATTAGACGACAAAACAGAACGTACTTCTGTTACATCTACAAAAGTAGAAATTTTATATGGGTATTAGACAATTGGGGGCATGACGTACCCCTATATCTACAAAAGTAGAAATTTTATATGGGTATTAGACTAAAACAATGAATGTTATCCCTTATGAATCTACAAAAGTAGAAATTTTATATGGGTATTAGACCCTAGAAGAAGAAATGTTTTCTTTCCATCTACAAAAGTAGAAATTTTATATGGGTATTAGACAAAGAAATTGCAGAGAAGAACAATGATCTACAAAAGTAGAAATTTTATATGGGTATTAGACAGTAGAAATGGCTTTGTTAAGCGGAAAAGATACAAAGATCTCAAAAATGAGTAATCCGACTTTTGGCTTAACAAAGCCATTTCTCCCTAGAGTGTTTTTATAAAGGCAAAGGTTTTCCACCGTTATATATTGAGTCTAAATTAATATCCACACGCAATTTATACTTTATGCTTCAGTATAAGTTGTCAACGAACATCCATCAACATCTAATCTACTCTACAAAAGTAGAAATTTTATATGGTATTAGACAAGAATGTCCGGACCCGCCATCAGCTAAAAATCACGACCTCCGCTTCTTCATTCTTGGCATATCCATACCGTTTGATTTTCCCTCTATCCCCCGCGCACACCTGAAATATGAGAATACTATCAGCTCCGGTAAATTTCTTTCTATACACTAATTCTACTTCATTGAGAATGTTTTGCAATACCCGCGAGCTGTCCCTTACTTCATAAATGGAATACTGAACTTTCCTTCCATATTTATCAAGGAATCGGGAAAACTTCGCTCTCGTTCTGTCATTTGAAAAATCGTACGCAACAATAATCATTTTACATCAAACTTCTTCTTTAGCTTTATCCTATACTCGGGAAACTCATTTTTCTCATCCATAATAAAGCGATAAAATCCCTGCACAAAGCTAAAAATATCTTCTTTATTATCCATAAGCGCCTGCAAAAATATCTGCGCATATTTTTGGTTATTTTGAAATGGCAAAGAGTATTTCCCCTTTGAGAAAATAAAATCGGGGTGAACGATTTGCTTTAAGTTATAGGACTTTACAAGTTGATGCTCAATAATGCAGCGAAACGGCTCTGTAAGATCGCAAGCCAATGACCTCCGGCTGAAAAATAGTTTATGATAGCACCCCTTAAATGTATCGAATCCATGAAGCCGCAATAAGGAGTCCACAAAGTTGAAGAGAAATGTATAACCCATATCCAGCAGAAAATTTTGGATATCTTCTTTTGTTCGAGGCGCGCGTCTTCGCCAGCAGATTTCAGCAAAATATTGCTGAAAAAAAGATTTTGAAAAGTTACCTTCCAATCCAAGAAGCGACTGATTATCTTTTGCGCTTTCTATCTTCTGGAGAATCTCCTGCTTTTCTTGTTTGCTATACAATGTTCCGATACTTCCCAAAAGCTCCATTTGATTTATCACTTTTGCTTTCACAATATTTTTGGCAATCCACAATTCTTTATCACCACTCATGCCATATTGCTTCATTCGCAGCAACCAATTACCATCTGCCTGCGAGCGAAAGCTCGCATACACTTCAAAATTTGGCTTGAGAAAGAAAAAAGATACTCCAAGCTCTGCCGCTCTTTGAATCAATTTTGTGGTTACCGCAATATCTCCCATTACGAAAACAGCAAATGCTTTATGGCAAGAAGTTCTATTGATAACTTTGCCGTCTTTCAAAAAAACGATATGGTCATTCAAAAAACGCAGAGTGGACTTCTCTCCCCATTCTGCACGCACAAACACAATTTGTTTTTCCTTAAAATCAGGCAGTGAAATCATATTACCAGCTTAGATTTGAATAGATATTCCCGCGGCACTGGGAGCATGAATGATCCAAAAGAGATTGTGGCGTAAAACTTCGCATTGCGTCTAAAATACTTTGAAATTTTGACTCTTCGTACTCCCCTGGCACATTCACTTCATATCGCTTGTTATCTTCCAATGAATGAATAAATAACTTTTCTACAGGATATCCCATTTCTTTCAGACAAAAATATTGAGCATAGAGCTGACATTTATACCCATCATGAATTCTCTTTATTCTTGTTTTTCGCTCGATAAGGGCTTTTGATTCTCGATCGTATACGTCAATTTTACCCATAATGTGGTATTTTTCGCTTGATACTTCCAGCCCCATAATAAAGCGGCGCGCAGTGGAATACGTTCCCGTTTCAATATTTTCATGCCTAATCTTCCCCACAGTTTGCGGTGTTTCATGGTAGATTTTTGTATTAAACTTCTCATAAATTGAATGGAGATATAACGACATCGGACAGTACAAAAAGTCGTTAATCTTGGATATTTGAATATATTGCTCCATAAGAAAACAGCCATCTCGGCTGTTTTCTTATAGCATATCTTTGACAGGAAGTCAATAAATACTAGCATGGATCATTTCGGGTGTTGCATAATATCTATACAGTAATACATATCATCTTTAATAACAAAGTAGAACCTCCAATCCCTATTTACCCTCGCCTGCCAAATATTATGCGCCTCGTTATATTTCTTGGCATGAAGTGAGGGATGCCGCAAATCTTTGAGCAAGCAACGAATCTGTTTCTCGAAATCTTTTTGCACACGAGCTGGCGCAAAATGATACGATTTTCTAAAACGGTTTGTGTATAACGCCTTCATTCAGAGTGAAGCGAGTTAATCATATCTTGCGCATTATCAAACGGTCCAGATACTTTTCCCTCATCAATATCTTTTAATCCTTCTGCCAGTCGCTTTTCCATAAATGTGTACGGAGTCAAAACAAGCTTTTCTCTCTCTACCTTTATTTCAAGATAATCGCCCGCACCCAAACGAAGCGCATCATAGAGCTTTTTTGGAATAGCTACCTGTCTACTTGATCCTATTTTTACCATACGAGAAACAACTTTGTTTTGAGAAGTTTTTGTTTTCATATAATTATACTATATGATTGTTGAATCTTAGTCAATTATCTGTAGCTGATCTTCAACAAGTTGCATTGCCCGCTCTTTCCCCCGCAAATAGTCAATAATCACAGGGGTCTCGATCAGATATTTCTTCATAAATCTATTAGTGTCTTGCGTGATTTTTTCTTTTGCGCTTCCCGCCAGATATCACCATTGTCGAGAGATGTGTCTTTCCAAGCGCCGGCAGATTTTTTCAAGCGTTTCTTTTTCTCTTCGGGAGACGCTTTGAGAATAGCGAAGGGCTCTCCTCCTTTTGTGAGAATCAAAGAATCTATTTCCGCAAGTTTTGCGGTAATCGCGCCAAAGTTGCGGCGAAGCTCTGTAATAGGGATAATCTTTTTTGAGGATGTCTTCATACTTTATGAACAGCTTATCGAACTATCGGCACAATATCTGTCAAGTATTTTTCTGCACATTATTGCGCATGAATTTATTCTTTTTGAGTGAATTTATCCCATTCTTCAATACTGATGCTCAAATCTCCCCATCCCATTTTTTCCAAATTGCCATCGTTGTCCTTTTTAAACTGCTTAATCTTTTCTAGAATCATGATCCCTTTTCTAGCGATATTATAAGCTCCGTTAGCATCCCCATTGAATTCCTTTATATCCTTAAATCCTTTGCGTGAGTCAAATTCGCATTCCGGACACTGAATGTAATCGGTATTTCTCCCAGAAATTGAATGCCGCGTTTCGGTAAGCAAAAACAACGCATATAAGAAATCTTTATAAAATTCTCTTCCGCGTGCAACAGATAAAATCTGCTCTCTTATGCCTCCATGCTCATAATCAATCTCATAGGTCTTTAATAATCCTTTTAGATACTCTGTGAGATTAAACTCTTTAACAACGCCCTTTTTTGTTTCGCTTTCATTTACTTCGCCCTTGTATTCATCAATACCGCGCTTTGCAACTTTTGCTTTTTCCGAGTACCGATCGTACCATTTGTAACGCAATGCGTTTTTTGTAGTCAGAATAAAAATATCTTTTTTTAGTGTTTTTGCATACAACTCGTTTGATACCTTCTTCTCTTTCTTTTGATCTTTACTAGATAACTTTTCTAAAGAGTAGCTGATTTGAAACACATCCTCTTTCTTATTATAATTAATAGACTCAAGATTTTCTATGAGTGTCTTTGCTTGTTCTATATTCTCAAATAGACATTTGATATTTCGTCTATAACCACACTCGGGACATGTTTTTGATGTATACCCAGCTTGAGTATAGAAAATGAGACCCGTTTGTTTCCCCATATCCTTAAAAGCAATAACTGGCGCCGCCAATTGGTATGCTCTCAAGATATGACCTGTTTGTTTTGGATCTTCTTCTCCCTTTTTTACTAAGAAACTCAATTTATCTATAAGAGCGCGCTCCAATTGCTGATACGCACTTTTCTCAATACCACCTCGTATTTGTTTGAAACGCATATTCAAATCTTCAAACACGATAATGGCATTATGTTTAATGATAAGATCAGCGAGGTTCCGTATCACCTGTGAAATATAACCTTTTTTGAGGTCTTTTATCGCTTCTACTTCTTCCCAATCTCGCCGTGAAGCTTCCCGCTCCTGCGCCCTTTTTTCCAATTTAGACGCATACTCAACTGGCTTGCCCCTGCCATCTTTCCCAATGGAATTGAGAGTATCTGTCTCAATGATTTTCCCATTTTGATCAATTACAGAGTAATAGGCAAGATGCTTTTCTCCACGATCAACACCAATAATATGTACCCCGGGAGTACTACTTAGCACCTCTCGTATTTCAACATCCATTTCACGCTTTGTCTTACTTTCAGAAACACGATTGAGAGTAATCGGACAATGAAATAGAATAATGTCCTTAGCATAGCGTTTTCGATCTATAACCGCCCCGTCCTCTTTCTCCTTTGCCTTAACCCACTTCTTTTCGCCTGCGTCCCATACCTTATACCCAAGCCTTTTTTCTTCAGTTTTTGGCCGAAAGAATAATTCAGCTTCACCGTTCAACTGAAATAAAAAGTTTTCTTGCTCGTTTTCCTTGCTGAATAATTGCTCAAAGTACAGCGTGTGCAGATTCTTTGTTCTTTTTCGATTTTTATCCATGGGACCCAAACTCCAATCTTTATTGTATATTTCAAAAAGAAATAATTCCCCATTATCATTTTTTTCTTTTATGTACTGCTCTGAAATCGGAACAAAAGAAATATTATATGTAAGCGCATTGATGTCCTGATAGAAAGCGTCCAAAGATTCATATTCTTTTGCTTCTCTCAACCTAGAGTAATCAAAGATAGTCGTACTCTTATATGCCTTTAGGAAACGAATACAAAACTCTATCCACTGCGCCAGAGCTTGCTTGTATCCATTGTTATCTCGGCTTATCTCCAAATACTGCCTTTGGAACTTCTTGACGCCAAGTTTCTTTTCGAAGTCATTCTTAGGGACAAACGATTCTTCAATATTATCCTTGCGATAGAAGACATTATTCAGTTCATATATATTCTTTGTGATTGCCACAGAAATTTTATAATCTTTCTCATGAAAAAGATTATAATCAGATGAAGACTTTCTAAAATGCTCCTTCACATTTTTAGTTTGTGTTGAGCATTTTGGGATCATCTTTGACGCCTCCGGGAAAAATTTGTAGGCCATCTTCTGAAACGATCCGCTCTCTATACCCTCCGACATCTCTTTTGAATAGCGATCGGCAAAAAGACTCTTACAATCTTCTTTTATTATCCCAAGATAATACCGGCCATCTTTTCTTAAAATGACCGCAGCGTTTGTTTTTTCTTTATTCTTGTCCCATCCATCCGCAAGAGTCGGATTTTCAAAACTTAATACCCACTTATTAGTATTGTATGGCTTCTTAGTAAGATAATTACGAAATAAATTGTATGGGCGAACAATTTGTTCAAATGCATCGCGATAAAAATTCAAATATCCTATATCTGAAGATTTATAAAATCGATCGTCTAGATCATAGTTATCCAACCAACCCCTTCTTTTCTCAACAGCAAAATACTTCGCTATTTGATAAATCAATAGCGTCGCATCTGCAAAATTTTTAATGGCTATCTTCTCTTCCAAATCAATAACTGGATTCTCGCGAGTAATTAACTCATTGATCTTTGTTACAAATATCTCATATCCAATTTTTGTTTGTTCTCCAGTTTGCGCGCTCGTGGTTTTACGAAAGAATTGCTGTTCAAGTTCAAACTTAAAAACGCACAAAAATTGCGTAAACACATCCTTAATCTTTTCGAAATCTACTATATCTTCATAATATTCCCCTTTCCATATCCTCCCTTCCTGCTTTTCAAGAGCTCGCTTTATATGTGAACACTTTATAAAGTCAGGAAAAGAAAACTTGCCATCTTTATCGCTTATCTTGGAGTCGTTTTTGTGTGTTCGTAATAATTCGTATACGAGTTTATTTTGCTTCTCTGCAACAACCGCAAACAAATCTCGTTCGAATGATTCAAAACTTGCGAACCAACGGCTCGCATTATGACTGACTGCTTCCTTGGTTAAATAAATCTTATCAATATCATACCCGGAATAATCAGTTACAATATCTGCGATTAGATTCCTAAAAGATTGGATCTTTACTTCTGCATTCTCATAGAATGTTTTTAATTTCCCTACAAGTTCCTTATTAGTCTCAATGCTCTCAATAAATGCCTCCTTCGCGCTATGAATCTGCTTATCGAGTTGCTTCAAAAATGGTATCTTTTCTCCGGAATTATCCTGACGATATTTATTTATCAGCTCATTTATACCTGGTATTTTTTTATCTTTCTCGTCCACTTCGCCGCCGATGATTTTGTTATATGTGTCAATCCCACCCTGAAGAAGACATGCATTGTAGTATGCTAAAGAAAATATGCCAGCGCATGAGATATCAAAGCTCTTCTCGACTTCAGAGAACTCAATTTTTTCTGATATTTTTTCGAATATCTGAATATTTTCACAAAATCGGCGGAGATTTTGATTGATAACACGATAGGCAATTGCTGTTGAAGTATCGTCTGACTTGTAGAAGTTCTTCCGCGTTTCAAAAAATTTCTTGAAATAACCGGTCCATCTAGTCCATTCGTCAAAAATGTTATTTCCATCAACAGTTGTATCTTTTTCATTCTTAAATCGTTCTTTAAGAAGCCGGAATACACCAGCTTCAAACAGCATACCGAGACCCTCCTTTTTTATGCCGAGTAACTTGTATTGTTCACTCCTCACCCATATATTAGCAACCTCTTCAAAACGCCTCACAATCTCTTCGCGCAAACCAACCTCTATCTTAACGAGTGTATCTTTCTTTTGCTTTGATTTTCTATCTTTTTGCCATGTCTGAAAAGTATCTTGATAGATTGCTAAATTTTTGAACTTAAAACTTTTTAGAGCATCTTCAATAAACTCACGGTGCAGTTGATCAAACCATGGTTTTACTGCTTCATATTTTTTTCGGCGCGTTTCGTCATTCTTTATTACCTGTTCATCGTCCAACATCTTCGGTGTATTCAAAATTGGACGCAACTCAAACCGTAATGTTTTTGAAAGCTGATATTTCCTTGTAAAACCATCAAAGACACTCCCCTCTTTCTTCTCTTTTGTATTATCTATCATGACAATGAATTATTCTTATTATCCCCTTCCCCGATTTTGAATATCAAAAAAGGACGACGGTGATCGCCCAATAGAAGAATGCTTACCAAACGGTTAAGCGCTACTGGCACCGTCGTCCTTTTTTAATCTCAAAGACGAGGTAAGCATATTCTATTTGGGCGATAAAATCAATATATCACATCAAACTCACTCATGCAAATTTATCATTCTTTCTCCAATAAATTCTTAGCCATCTTTGTTCAATAATAACAAAACCCCGCACAAGCATTCATGCGGAGTTAATTGTCTTAAAAGTATGTTCATTTTATAAGGTTGCCAACGAGTTTAATAAACTCCTCTGCTTCCAAAGACGCGAATCCCACCAGCGCGCCTTGGGCGTTTCCTTCGAGAAGAAATTCTTTGATATTGGAGCTATTTACGCTTCCGCCGTAGAGAATTGTCATGTTTTTCGCAATCGTCTCATCCCAAAGTCCTTTGAGCGCATCTCGCATAAAGGAGATGGTTTCTTTGCAGTCTTGAGGTGTAGCAGGTTGAGCATGCACTTGAGAACTTATCGCCCATTCTGGCTCATACGCAAGCACAATTTTTGAGATCGCGGAGCTTGGAATATCCTTGAAGATACCCTTCATCTGCCATTCTAATTCCGCTCGAATCGCTCCCTTCAGACGCTTTTTCTCCCCAATGCAAACCACAGGAATAAGTTTTGCCGCCAATACTGCGCGGACTTTTTGATTGATCATTTCCGGTGTTTCTCCAAGAAAATTTTTGCGCTCTGAATGCCCCAAGATCACATAGGAGCATCCAAGTTTCTTGAGCATCGCAGGAGATATTTCTCCGGTATACGCGCCTTCTTGCTCCCAAAACGTATTTTGAGCTCCCAAACTCGCCTTTGCCAAATGTTTCTTGATCTCTATCAAATACACAAATGGCGGACACAGCGCCACCTCCACTCCTTCCACATTCTTGATCCCCTGCTCCACCTTCGTGGCAAGCTCAACAGCCACGTCTTCGTCAAGCGGATACATCTTCCAGTTCGCAACGATAAGTGTTTTTTTCATATACATTTCAAAAACATCGCTATCTCTTATTTTCCCCGCGCAATAGCTTGATATGCCTCCACACCCACCAAACTCCGCCCGCAATAATCAATCCCGCTATCGCCCAATCAAACGTATGGAAATACTCTCTCAACGAATCCCAATTTTCACCCATTTTAACTCCAATATACGCCAGCGCAAAGCTCCACAACAGCGATCCCGCAAATGTGTAGAGCGAAAACTTCCATATATTCATGCGGGCAATTCCAGCCGGCACCGAAATAAATGTTCTCACAATAGGCAAAAGGCGGGAAACAAACGCAATGGCGTTGCCATATTTGGCAAACCATTTGTCCGCCAAGTTCAGATCGTGCTTGGTAATTAGGAAAAACTTTCCGTATTTCTCCAAAAACGGCCGGCCGCCAATATATCCAATATAATATCCGATGATCGAACCCGCCAAGTTTCCGACAGCTCCCCAAAATACCGCCCAATACAAATTAAATACACCCGTAGATACCAGATACCCCGAGAACGGCATAATCACCTCCGAAGGAATGGGCACATTGGCGCTTTCCAAAGCCATCAGGAGCATAATCCCTCCATATCCCATACTTTCAATCGTTTGAATTACAAACGTGGCCAAAAGCGTTAAAATATGCTCAATCATAGTCTTATTGTTTTCTCAAGAAAGCGGCGGCTTTTTCAGGTTCAATCGTGGAAATCTCAATCCCCGTTCCCAATTCAAAACCAGCTGGCACGGACGTCTTTGGCAAAATTTCTATATGCCAATGATAATGCCCATAATCACTCCCTCCACCAACCGGAGCCGTATGCAAAAAGTAATTATAATCCGGGTCATTCAGCCCTTTAGAGAGTTTTTTCAACGCCATTTGCAAAGCTTCCGCTAATCCTTCCCGTTGACTCTCATCTGTTTTTTCAAAATAAGGCAAATGCCCTTTAGGATAAATGCGCATTTCAAACGAGACCCGCGATGCGAAAGGACAAACCACCGCGTACAAACTGTTTTCAAAAACAATCCGTTTTTTGTCTTTCCGATCCCATTCCAACATCATGCAATGAATGCAGTCTTTGTGCTCCATGAAATACGCGTAGGAACCGCTCAAACTTCTTTGGATATCCGGATCGGTCATGGGAATGGCGATCAACTGGGAATGGGGATGAGCAATGGAAGCCCCAGCTTGCAGCCCTTTGTTCTTAAAAATCGAAATGTAATGCACGTGATCCTCATCTTTCAGATCAACGTATCGAGCATGGTACAAGTCAATCATTTCTTTGACCTGCATCAAAGAAAACTGCGGGATATCCTTCTTGTGATCTTTCGTAATAATCACCTCGTGGAACCCGACCCCATCCATTACCGGGTAGGGCCCTACATACCGCTTTCGCAAAGATTTGCTCGGGGCGAACGCGGGATATTTATTCGCCACCGAAATTGTCGTCCATTCTGACGGAATACAAACTTTCCCGCGCGAGAAATCCACTCGCTTCCCTTTATTGTACGCGATCGTAGCACATTCTTGTTTTGCTAATGCGTCGAACGGACACGTCTTTCCGGTTTTGACTTCTTGCCGCTTTTCCGCGCCAAAGGTTTCCGGCCTTCTCGCGCGGCCTGTTGCAATCAAAACCCAATCTTGAGATACAAGATCATACCGCAATTCTGATGGAAATTTTTTTTGCATAAAAGGCAATCGCGTGAAGAGTAAAATGGTTTTTTCGGCATCTGCTTGAAGAACCTTGCGAGCTTGACTGAAGCGAGCACGAGGAATTTTCTAGTAAGAAAATATCCGTGTTCTTCAAGCAGATGCCGAAAAAACCATTTTACTCTTTACATTCATTTATACTTTCCCTTCCACATATTCAACCGAATCTGCCCAATTTCCAACAACATATTAATCATCCCGGACAACTTCACTTTGCTATTGGCGTCATTAATCCATGTTACAGGAATTTCTTTGACCTTATAACCATGTTTTTTGGCGATTACCAGCAATTCCACGTCAAAAGCCCAGCGATTGACCGTGGCCTTACTGAAAATTTCTTGCGTGGCTTTTGCCGAGAACCCCTTAAATCCGCATTGCGTATCCCAAATCCCCCACAATTCAGAAAGAACTTGAACCATCAGATTAAATACATCTCCCAAGCGCCGGCGCAACCAAGACTGGGGTACTGGAATAACCGCTCCTTTTATATCACGAGAACCAATGATCACCTCAAACCCTTGATCTTTTTCTAACCACATACGATGGATGTGATCAATAGACGTGGAGTTGTCCGCGTCCATAAACACCCGCCACTCCCCTTTTGCCGCCAGCATACCCTGACGCACCACAAATCCTTTTCCGTGATTTTCCTGATTATCCAGCAACCGAAGCGAAGGAATGTTCTTCGCTAATTCGCGCACAATAGTTGCAGTGCCATCTTTGGAACCGTCATTTACCACCAAAACCTCCGATTGGTACGTTTGTTTAGCCAAATACGAGATAACAGATTCCAATGTCTTGGGTAAACGTTTTTCTTCGTTATACGCGGGAATGATAACTGATAACTTTGGAATAGACATTTTTCTATTATACCATATTTTCTTTAAGCAAAAAACTGCGCGTACGCAGTTGTTCTTTAGATACTTTGAATTACGAAACAAATAACATATAAGGTTCAGAGAACGTTGGGAGCGCGACTGGCGCGAGCCCCTCACCGCAAGGTGGAAGGGGGAGCACCAGGAATTTTTCAGCAGAAACATATCCGTGTTCTCAAAACCTTGTATGTGCTGGTTTCGCAATTCAAAATTAGATATGCGTGAGCGCTTCATATCCATTCTCGATAACCGCAATGGTATCTTCAAAATGCGCGGAGAGCGAGCCGTCTTTGGTTACAAATGTTTGGCCATCTTTCGCAAGCTGCACCTGCCAGCCGCCAAGGGTTATCATGGGCTCGATACAAATGACCATACCCTCTTTGAGTGTTTCGCCTGCATGACGTTCTCCATAATTTGGAATTTGCGGCTCCTCGTGCAGCTCCTTTCCGATGCCATGCCCGCATAACTCCCGCACAATACCGTACCCTACAGGGCCAATAGCCCGCTCAATGGTATTCCCCAAATCTCCTATGGTTACACCGGGCCGCACTTTTTTTGTCCCTACCTTGAGAGCTTTCCATGCAACCCGAAGCAAACGGGCGGCATCCGGAGAAATTTCTCCCACCGGAACCGTGCGAGCCATATCCAAATAATAACCTTTCCAAATAAGGCCAATATCCAACGTGAGAATATCCCCCGCTTGCAAGATTTTCTCGAGAGACGGAATGGCATGGACAACTTCTTCATTAACAGAAGTACAAATGGAAGCTGGGAATCCATTATAATTTTTAAAAGCCGGCTTTGCTCCGGCTTCTCGTATCTTTCGTTCCGCGGATTGATCCAATGCTTTTGTCGTTACTCCCGGCCGAACCTCTTTTTTCAACTCCTCCATGATCTGCGCGAGCATACGTCCTCCTTCGCGCATAAGCGCGATCTCTTCTGGAATTTTGATAGGGATCATTTTTCAAAAAATGAATGTACCTTTTCGAGAATCTCTTTATGCACATTCTCGATTGCCTGTTCGCCTTGGATGTGAATAAGTTTTCCTTCTGCTTGATAAAAATCAATCACAGGCATTACCTCTTTTTGATACCATCCCAATCGTTTGCGAATTGCCTGCTCTTCGTCATCATTGCGTCCGCGCGCGAGCAAGCGTTTCAAGGATTCCTGATCTGAAATATCCAAATGCAGCGCCATCGTATTGCCGGCCAGCTGATAAAATTCCATGGTTTCGTTCAGCATATACGCTTCATACAGCTTTCGCGGGCTTCCCTCAAAAATAATTCCGGACGCGTTTTCATCTTCCCTTAAACGCTCTAACTCATGGAGCCACAGATGAAAAATGATTGGAGTTGCAACAAGCCCTCCCTTGTCAATAATTTCCGAAATTCTGCGTCCGACAAAATCATCCTGCTTTTTTCGCTCACGCAAAAGATTGCCAGAGCTGATAATCCGAAGATTATATTTCTGCGCCAATAACTCCACTTGAGTTCCCTTTCCAGAACCAGACTTACCCAAAAATACAAGGATTTTAAAATTGTCTTTCATAGGAAAATAAACGCTTTTCCCTTTAGAACTTATCGTAATCGCGCATTTCCAATTGCGCGCGCAATTGCCGCATCGTTTCCAACACCACGTTTACGATAATAAGAAGCGCAGTTCCTCCCACCAGAAAAGAGAACGCTTGAATGGCAGTTACTTTCTGCACGAGAAACGGCATTACCGCGATAAAACCGAGGAAGAACGCGCCAATAAATAAAATCCTGTTTAAAATATAAGAGATAAAATGGGCTGTGGATTGCCCGGGACGAACTCCGGGAATAAATCCTCCCATCTTTTGAAGATTGGTCGCAATGGACTTGGGATCAAAAGTAACGGCAGTATAGAAATAGGTAAATGCCGCGACCAATACAAAATAGATAACCAAATAGAGCCAAGCTGTGGGATCCAAAGATTGGATTATTTTTCTCGCAACATCGCCAGCTACTCCGCTCGCATTTTGGAAAAATGACCCCACCATGGTGGGAAAAGTCATTAAAGATAAAGCAAAAATAATCGGAATCACTCCTGCAGGATTCAGATTGAGAGGCAAATAGGTGGAAACTCCCCCAAATACTTTATTCCCTCTCACGCGTTTGGCATAAGAAACAGCGATATTTCTTCTTGCTTGCGTTACAAATACCACGGAAGCGATAATCGCGACCGCCAGAGCCAAGAATTTTCCTAAGTTCAGTAATTCATCACCCGTACCGCCTTGCGTGTTGGTATAAAGCTGCCAAATATTTGCGGGAAAATCCGCCACAATCCCGGCAAAAATAAGTAGCGACACCCCGTTTCCAATTCCTTTTTCCGTGATCAATTCTCCCAGCCACATGAGCAAAACGGTACCTGCGGTAATTGTCGCAAGCGTGGTTACCATGCCCAAAGGATCCATAGGAGAAATAATTCCCTGTCTCGTGAATAATGTCAGAAACGCGTATCCCTGAAGAAGCGCAAAAGGCACCGTCAGAATTCTTCCGTACTGATTAAACTTTTGCCGGCCCGCATCGCCTTCTTCCTTGTACATCTTCTCCAATTGCGGGAAGATCATCGTAAGAAGCTGCATGATAATGGTAGCGGTAATATAAGGGCCCAAACCCAGCATCACGATCGAAAAACGTTCCCCTCCCGTGAATAAGCTCACGAGCTCAAGAAACGCGTTTCCGCCCGCGTTATCCTGAAGAACATTGACGTTAATAACCACATTCGCCATCAAACGATACACCAAAAAAACACCGAGAACAAAAAGAATCCGATTTCGCAGGTCGTGCAACTTAAAAATTTGAAAAATGCGTTGAAGCCACATTGTTATTTAATAGTACCGCCCACTGCTTCAATTTTCGTCTTCGCTCCAGCTGAAACGACACAAGATTCAATGGAAAGGGTTTTTGTTAATTTTCCTGTTCCCAATATCTTTACGGCTGGGGTTCGCTTTCCCGTGATTTTGATCAATCTTTTCTCCCGAAGCGCAGAAGGTGTAATATGCGCTCCTTTCTCGAAGTTTTTTTCTAATATGCCCACGTTCAAAGTAACTGGTTTTGCTTTCACAATACCAAATTTATATCCGCGCAATTTCGGATAACGCTTAATAAGTTCGCGAATCCGCGGCTGCATCTTTCTGCCGGAACGCGCTCCCTGCCCCTTAATCCCCCGGCCAGAATACGTACCGCGCTTTCCGCCGCGTCCGATTCGTTTTCCCCGATGCGTTTTATGTATAGGTTGAATTTCGTGAGTCTGCATACAATTATTCTGAAGCTTGTGTCGTTGTATCCACCGGCTCCGCTTTCTGTTCTTCTTTTTTATCTACTTTCTCCGCTTCCTTTTCTCTTACATGAAGCTTTTTCAGAGCTTCCAAAGTTACCAGTGCATTGTTTAATTTATTATGCGTTTTGGAGATAAATTTCGCGGAAATATCCTTAATTCCAGCCAATTCACAAATGATTCTTGCGGGGCCGCCGGCTACTAAACCTCGGCCAGTCAATTGGGGCTTTAGCATTATGCGGGACGCTCCAAACTTCGCTGTAACCATATATGGAATGGTATTCCCCTGAATAGGCAACGCAATCATGCTTTTCTGCGCTTTGCGAGTTGCTTTATCCATTGCTTGGGCAACATCAGATCCCTTGGCAACTCCTACGCCTATTTTCCCTTTTCGATTCCCGGCAATTACGGTTGCGCGAAAACTAAATCGGCGGCCTCCGGCTCGGACTCTTGTTACGCGAGCCAAATCCAAAAGCTTGGTGTCAAATTCCGATTTTATCGCAGGAGCAGATCCCCGCCGTCTGGGCGATCTTTGAGGTTGCTTGGAGGTACCAGATGATTTTTGTTTCTTGTCGTTCATATCGTTAAAATGAAAGTCCGCCTTCCCGCGCACCTTCCGCTATTGCCTTTACGTTTCCGTGATACATGTACCCGCTTCGATCAAAAATTGCTTTTTCAATCTTTTTATCTTTTGCCATTTGAGCGATCTTTTTCCCCAATTCCTTTGCTCTTTCTTGGCGTTTTGCGGGAAGGGTCTCTTTAAGGTCGGAAACAGAAGCAATGACTCTCCCTTCGAGATCATCAATCAATTGCGCGTACAGATGCTTATTGGAACGAAAAACCGTCAAACGAGGTTTTATCGCTGTTCCTTGCATTTTTCCGCGAATGCGTAATTTGCGCTTCTGCCGCTGTAATTGTTTATCTTGAATATTCATACATTGCTATTTTCCGGCGCCCGCCGCTCGTTTTCCAAGTTTGCGTCGAACTACTTCGCCCTCGTATCGAATACCTTTTCCTTTATATGGTTCCACAGGACGTATTGCTCGAATACGAGCGGCAATCTCCCCTACTTTCTCTTTATCAATACCGCTCACGGTAATTATATTCTTCTCTACCGAAAAGGCAATAAACTCCGGAGCTTGCATCACGATAGGATGACTGAATCCCACAGTCATATTGAGCACCTTCCCTTCAGTGGAAGCGCGATATCCCACTCCTTCAAGTTCTAGTTTCTTTACATAGCCCTGCGTTACTCCAATAATCATGTTTGCGAGCAGTGTTCGAGTAAGACCCCATAATTCCTTTCCTTTCTTGGAATTCGTATGAGGCGTTACTGTAAGAACATTCTCTTCATGGATGATTCCCATCTCATGGGGAAAAACGCGGCACAATTCGCCCTTTGGCCCTTTCAACTGGACCGTTTGCCCCTCAATTTGCACTTGCACGCCTGTCGGTATTTCAATTGGTTTTTTTCCTATTCGAGACATACCACGTGTAAAAAAATTACCGCTTTCTTTTTACCACACCTCGCAAAGCACTTCTCCTCCCACATTACTTTTCTTTGCGTCTTCATTTGTCATAATCCCCTTTGAAGTCGAAATAATTGTCACTCCATACCCGCCTCGAACTCTCTTTATCTCGTTGGCGGGTTGGTAAATGCGTTGGCCCGGCTTGGAGATGCGCTTTACTCCCGAAATTCTTGGGGCTCCTTCTTCATATTTCAATTTCAGTTCAATCAGCTTGCGAGTTTTCTTCCCCTTGAAATCAACCGCTTTAATAAATCCTTTGCGCTCTAAGATTTTCGCAATGGCATATTTCATTCTGGAAAATGGAAGCTCTACCGTCTCTTTATTGACGGCTTGCGCATTACGGATTCTTGTAAGCATGTCTGAAATTGGATCTATCATAAAATTCGTGTGAAATTACCAGCTCGATTTCGTTATTCCAGGGATTAAACATTTATTTGCCATTTCCCGAAAACAAATCCTGCATAAGTTAAAATCTCCTAAATATCCGCGCTTTCGTCCGCATCGAAAACAACGATTTGTTTTCCGCGTTGAAAATTTTGGTTTTTTGCTTGCTTTTGATATTTGAGCTTTACTCGCCATACTCTATGTTCTATTTCTTATCTTTTATTTCTTTCAATGGGAATCCCAATTGCTTCAATAATTCCAGTCCTTCTGCCTTATTGTGAGCACTTGTGGTAACCACCACCTGCAATCCAAAGATATTGCGCACTTTTTCAGGAGAAATTTCCGGGAAGAAAATATGTTCTTTGATACCGATTGATAAATTTCCTTGCTGATCAATCGCTGTGGCGTTCAAACCCTGAAAGTCGCGCGAACGAGGCAACGCAATAAGAATCAATCTCTCCAAAAAGTCGTACATGCGTTTCCCTCGAAGCGTTATCTTTGCTCCCACTGGAGATCCTTGCCGCAATTTAAATCCCGCGATGGATTTTTTTGCTTTCGTTACCACGGCCTTCTGTCCGCAAATTCTGCTCAAGTCATCCACAATGGCTTCAATAGTTTTTTTCTGATCATCTCCTGTTTTTCCCGCAACCAAACGCGCAAACCCGGTATTCACCACCACGCTCTTCAAACGAGGAATCGCGTTCCGATTTTCATATCCGAATTTCTCAATCAAGGCAGGCATTGCTTGTGTTGTATACATTTCCTGTAGCATATCTATACTTGGGCTCCGCATTTTTTGCAGATTCGATATTTATTCTCTTCTTCCACCCGATAACCAACTCGCACAGCTTTTCCGCATTTTTCACAAATAAGCTTCACGTTCGAAATAGCAAAGGCCGCTGGCTTTTCCACGATTTGTCCTTTTTGTCCTTGCCGGCGGGGCTTTGTATGGCGTTTTCGCATATTCATTCCTTCAACCACAACTCTTTGCTCTTTTGGAAGAGCTTGCAATACTTTGCCTTTTCTGCCTCTATCTTTCCCGGCAATCACTAATACGTTGTCGCCTTTCTTGATTTTCATAACTTTTCTGCTGTATTACCTGCAAGAGTTCCTAAATAACCTCCGGAGCCAATGCCGCAATTCTGGTATATCCTTTTTCTCGAATTTCTCTTGGAATAGGCCCAAAGATACGTCCACCTTTCGGCTCTTTATCTTTTTCCAAAATCACTGCCGCATTTTCGTCAAATCTGATATATGATCCGTCTGCCCGGCGGAATTCCTTTTTCTGGCGCACCACAACCGCTTTTACCACATCATGCTTTTTGACCAGACGGCGGGGTTCGGCATCTTTTACCGCAGCCACGATAATATCGCCAATCTGCGCATAGCGATGCTTGGATCCTCCAAGTATCTGAAAGCATTGGATCACTTTTGCTCCCGTGTTATCTGCAACTACTAATTTTGTTTGATGCTGGATCATACAATAAGCTGTCAGCTTATGGCTTAACGCTTTCCTACAACTAGCCATCTCTTATCTTTGCTTATGGGTCTCGTCTCTTCGATGATTACTTTATCGCCTGCTTTGTACTCTCCTTTTTCATCATGCGCCTTGTATTTTTTGTGAGACCGAAATCTTCGCAAATACTTGGGATGTTCCTTCATTGTTTCCACCTGAACCACTACGGTCTTCTGCATTTTATCTGATACCACAATTCCGGTAAGTTGTCTTTTGGGCATAAATATATCTATTTACTGATCATGCGCATCGCAGTTAAAATCTGTGCGATGTTTTTTCTCCCAGTTCGCAATTCTTTCACGCTCGCATTCTTCCCGGCAGCAACGTCAAACCGAAACTGCTGCATTTTACCTTTTTGCTCTGCAAGCATTTTCTCTAAATCTTCTCGCGATTTCTTTTGTAAATCTGTCATTTTCATATCACATTTATTCCGATTTGACAAATTTGGTCTTTATCGGCAATTTTGCCGCGGCTTTGCGCAACGCATCTCTTGCCTGATCTTCCTTAATTCCTTCCAATTCAAATAAAATTCTTCCTGGTTTTAATGAAACCACATAATGATCTACCGCTCCCTTTCCGCCGCCCATAGGAGTTTCAGCTCCCTTCTTGGTAACAGGTTTGTCCGGGAATACCCGAATCCAAAGCCGTCCTCCTTTGCGAAGATATCTAATAATCGCTCTTCTCGCAGCTTCAATCTGACGGGCGCTCACCCATTTTGTCCCTTCGCATTTGAGGCCATAGGTTCCAAAAGAAAGTTCCGTTCCTCTTGTTTCCAAACCCTTTGCATGGCCCTTCATCTGTTTTCGATATTTTACTTTTTTGGGAGTCAACATAGCTTTTATTCAAATTTTTCTCCGCGATAAATCCATACTTTTACTCCAATAACTCCGTATGTCGTATGCGCTTCCTCCACCGCGTAGTCAATATCCGCGCGAATAGTTTGCAATGGCAGTCGTCCTACGCGCAATTTTTCTCTTCGTGCGATTTCAGCTCCATCCAAACGTCCCGATATCTCAATCTTTGCTCCTTGAATACCTTTATTCAGCATGATTTTTCCTATTCCCTGTTTGAGCACTCTTCGAAAGGGCATACGCCGCTCAATCTGCTGCACAACCCATTGCGCTGAAAGCGTCGCTGATTCCCACGGATTTTTAATTTCTCGAATTTCCATTTTCAGTTGCGTTTTTTTCTTGGACACGCTCCCTGCGGGCCCAAAAAGCTTTCGCTCTAATCCCTTGCGTAATTCTTCAATACCGGCTCCCCCGCGGCCGATAATCAATCCCGGTCGCGCGCTTGAAATAATCACGTTTACTCTTCCGGAAGATCGTTCAATTTCAACTTTCTCTACCCCCATATCTTTTAGCTTCTTCCCTATAAACTGACGAATCAAAAAGTCTTCCCGCAAAAGGAATGCGTAGTTTTTCTTCGAAAACCAGCGCGATCGCCAGTCTTCCATCTTATGCAATCTGAATGATAATGGGTGAACTTTATGAGACATACGAGGATATTAATCTTTATCCTGTTTTTCTTCTAAAAATTTTCTTCGCGACTTGCTTTGATTTTTCTGCTTGTTCCCGATATCCATGATTCATGACATTTTTCGCTCCGGAGCCGCGAATCTTTTTCACCTTCTTGGCGGTTGATTCCTGCCCTTCCGCCCCGGCATTTGCAATTGTGCTTGCTTCCTCCGTTTTCTTTCTTTGCTCTTTGTCTGCCCCAGACGGCAGAGTTATTTCCGCCAGAACAACAGAGATATGAGAAGTTTTTTTCTGAATGGGAAACGCTTTTCCGCGCGCTCGCGGACGGATACGCTTGAGTTTCGGCCCTTCATTCACGATAATTTTGGAAATATACAATTGAGTTTCCTCTACGCCAAAATTATGTTGAGCGGAAGCCACGGCTGATTCGATAAGCTTCAAAAGCGATTCCGTGCTTTTATTCGGAGTAAATTTCAAAATCATCCGCGCGCGAGCGAGTTTTTTCCCTCGAATCAAATTGGCGACAAGACGCATTTTTCGAGGAGCTATTCTGATATATCGCAAATGGGCTGTTGATTCCATACCGTTTCAAAAATCTGATTTATTTTTTGGCTGATTTTGCCGGCGCCGCAGCTACGGGCGCGGCAGGTTTTCCCTTTTCAATTTCTTTCTGCATTTTTCCTCCATGCCGGACAAACTTTGTCGTAGGAGAAAATTCTCCCAGTCGGTGCCCTACCATCTCCTCTACTACAAGCACAGAGATAAATAGCTTCCCGTTATGCACGCCAAAAGTAAATCCGATCATTTCAGGAGTAATTGTCGCAGCCCGAGACCATGTCTTGATGATTGTGCGATCTCCGGCTTTCATACCAGAGAGCTTTTTCATCAATCTCTCGTCAATATAGGGACCTTTTTTCAGACTTCTTGCCATAGATATCAAAATTTATTTCTTCTTTTTCTTTTTTCTTCGCTGAATAATGAATTTATCGGTAAATTTCCTCCTTCTTGTTTTTACTCCGCGCGCGGGCTTTCCCCATGGAGTTTTCGGCGCCTTCATTCCAATGGGAGCACGCCCCTCTCCTCCTCCATGCGGATGGTCCACCGGATTCATTGCTTTCCCGCGAACATTCGGTCTTTTTCCCTTTAATCGCGCGCTTCCCGCATTTTTCACTCGCTCATACATAAATTCAGGTCGAGATACCATTCCGATAGAAGCGTAGCATTCGCTCAACACTTTGCGTATTTCAGAAGACGGCAATGTAACCAATGTGTATTTTCCTTCATGCGCCTCTATTTTCGCCCATGTCCCCGCCCCCCGGATCATTTTGCCGCCCGCATTCGGATTAATTTCCACATTATGAACAAGTTCTCCTGTTGGGATATTTTTCAATTTCATCCGGTTCCCTTTCTTCGCGTCTGCTTTCTCGTCGCACCGGATAACATCTCCAACTTTCACGTCATGGGGAGCCAATACGTAAGCCATTTCTCCTCCTTCATATTCCACCAGCAGAATCCACGCATTACGGTTTGGATCGTACTCAATCGCGGTAACTGTACCGTTCTTTCCAAGATATTTTTGGCCGAACTCAACCAGTCGGTACTTTTTTCTGGTTCCTCCTCCTCGTTGCCATGCAGTAATTCGTCCTTGATTATTCCGGCCTGCGGTTGTTGGAATCCGCACCATCAAATTCTTTTCAGGACGTTTTTTTGTAAGAATTCCCCGTTTCATTATGTTGGCAATATATCAATCTTTTGTCCTTCTGGCAATTGAACAATCGCTTTCTTATATCCCTTCTTGATTCCTGCGCGTCTTCCAACCCGAATTTTCTTGGCTGGGATATTCACAATATTCACATGAACAGGACTCACTCCATACGTTGCCCTCACTGCTTCTTTGATATTTCCCTTGGTCGCGGCCGCAGAAACAACAAAAACATACCTATTTCTTTCCGCAAGCATACTTGCTTTTTCAGTTACATGGGGTTTGCGCAGGATACCCGACACACCAAAAGGAACACTCTTATGCTCTTTGCTTTCCTTTTTACCGGTATCAGAAGCAGTCCGCGTTTTTATTTTTTTCGCAGTCTTTCTTGGAGTTTTCTTCTCCTCTTTCTCAAGCTTCTCTTGCCCTTTTGTTTCTTTGTTGAAAATCTTCAGCGCCATGCAAATTCGATATTATTTAGATTTCCGTCCGGTAAATTTCTCCTCCAAAACTTTTACGGCCTCGCGCGGCATAAGGATATAATGCGCATTCAATAAATCCAGCGCACTCAAATCGGCCGCCTGCATTGTTCGGGCATTTTCAATATTTCTTCCTGCAAGAATCAAGTTTCTGTTCATATCCGCAAGCGCGATCAGCATACTCTTTTTTTCTATGGGAAGTTTTGCTAACATGCGGGAAAATTCCTTTGTCTTTGGTTTTTCCATCTTGAGTTCTTCGATTACAATCACAGAATTTTTCCGAGCTTTTTCTGAAAGCACCATTAGCAAAGCTTTCCTGCGCATGAGCGTACTGATTTTCTTCTTAAAATTCTTTTCCTTTGTAGGACCGGTCGAAATTCCTCCACCAATCCAAATGGGAGAACGGATTGATCCATGCCGCGCGTTTCCTGTATGTTTCTGCGCCCACGGCTTTTTACCTCCGCCGGATACTTCCCCTCTCCCCTTTGTATTTGCGGATACCTGTCTGCGATTCGACATCTGCATCACTGCAACTTGATGCACCAAATCCGAATTTAATTTCACATCAAAAACAGAAGCTGGCAAATCCATCTTTCCCACCTCTTTTCCTTCTTGATTGTACACAGTAGCTTGCATAAATCGTAATATCCAATGGTTTATCCGCGGATTTCCAACAGCGTCCCCTTACGCCCCGGGACTGCTCCCCGAATGGCAAGGATATGATTTTCTTGGTCAATTTTTGCAATTTGCAAATTCTTCACACTAATACGATCGGTGCCCATACGACCTGGCATTCTTCGTCCCTTAATCACGTGCTGGGGAAATCTGCTTCCCGTTGAACCGATTGTCCGTTCTTCATGCTTTACCCCATGGGTCGCATTTCTGCCGGAAAATCCGTGGCGCTTCACACCTCCCTGAAATCCTTTCCCTTTCGAAATCCCAGAAACTTTTACTGTATCTCCTTCCGAGAAAATCGTAACATCCACCATATTGCCTAATGCAAGATCTTCTGCGCCCTCCCGAAATTCTTTGATATGGCGCATTTCTTTTCCTTTCTGGCTTTTTCCGATCAGATGTTTCTTTGTAATTTCTTCAAACCCAAGCTGAACAGCCGAATATCCGTCTTTTTCTTTTGTCTTGATCTGTAGCACTTTGCAAGGGCCAGCTTGCACCAAAGTTACTGGCACCACGCTCCCCTCTCGGTAAATTTGCGTCATTCCTATTTTTTTCCCTAGAATTGCTTTCATGAATCAATAAATCTTCACAGTTTTCTATACAAAAACCCCTGCTAACCCAGGGGCATCCAAATCCTCGTTTTCAGGTTAGTCTATACCTTACATTGTCGAAGCAGACAATGACTTTTTCGCATCGCAAAAGATATAATACTCTTATTCTCAATTGTCAAAATAAACAGCTAACATTCCTACATCTTCATTTCAATATCCACTCCCGCCGGCAGATTCAAGCTTGTTAATGCTTCGATGCTTTTAGGAGTCGGATTCACGATATCAATCAAGCGTTTATGCGTACGCATCTCAAACTGCTCTCTGGCATCCTTATGCACAAAGGATGATCTATTCACCGTATATTTTCGGATTTCAGTCGGAAGCGGCACAGGCCCGATCACTTCTCCTCCCTGCCGGATTACGGTATCAATAATTTGACGACAGCTTGTGTCAATCACCTTATGATCATACGCGCTAATTTTAATACGCAACCTTGCCTGCGTATTTGCGGCTTTCGATGCTCCTGTTGTTGTGCTTGCGGTTTTAGCTGGCATATACATCCACAATGAAGAGCGAAAGGCGGTGAAGCCCGTCGCTCTTCAAAATTTCTAAGCAATTATCTTGGTGACAACTCCTGCTCCAACTGTTTTTCCACCTTCACGGATGGCAAATCTCTGCTGATCCTCCATGGCAATCGGAACCAAAAGTTTTACTTTCAAATTCACGGTATCTCCTGGCATTACCATTTCTGCGCCTTCCGGCAATTCAACCTCACCGGTTACATCAGTGGTTCGGAAATAGAATTGGGGTTTATATCCCTTAAAGAAAGGCGTATGACGTCCTCCTTCTTCTTTAGACAAGATATACACTTCAGTTTCAAAGTCGGTATGTGGCGTTACCGATCCCGGTTTTACCAAAACCTGTCCACGTTCCACATCTTCTTTTTTCAATCCGCGAAGCAAAATTCCAACGTTGTCGCCGGCACGGCCTTCATCGAGAAATTTTTTGAACATTTCCACGCTTACCGCAACTGTCTTAGCAGTTGGCTTAATTCCCACCATTTCCACTTCATCGTTCGGCTTGATTACGCCGCGTTCAATACGTCCGGTTGCTACGGTACCGCGTCCTTCGATGGAGAACACGTCTTCGATTGCCATCAAGAACGGCTTATCGGTCTCGCGAACGGGTTCTGCAATATTGGTATCCACCGCGTTCATTAAATCAAGAATTGGCTTTACAGCTTCGTCGTCAACAGATTTCGCTTCTAATGCCTTCAACGCAGAACCTCGAATAACCGGTACGGTATCTCCAGCATAGTTATATTTGGTGAGAAGTTCCCGAACTTCGGATTCTACCAAATCAATAATTTCAGGATCGTCCACCATATCGCATTTGTTCAAGAAAACAACGATATATGGAAGGCCCACCTGACGCGCTAAAAGAATATGCTCTCTCGTTTGAGGCATGGGCCCGTCTGGAGCAGATACCACAAGAATGGCGCCATCCATTTGAGCAGCTCCCGTAATCATGTTTTTGATGTAGTCGGCATGCCCGGGAGCATCAATATGCGCGTAGTGCCGTTTCTCTGTTTCGTATTCCAAGTGAGAAAGAGAAATAGTGATTCCTCTCTGCTTCTCTTCTGGAGCAGAGTCAATCTGATCCACGCTTTTTTCGCTTACCTTCATTCCCTTCAATTTCAACACATGAAGAATAGCCGCGGAAAGAGTGGTTTTCCCGTGGTCTACATGACCAATTGTTCCGACGTTGACATGAGGCTTGGAGCGCTCAAATTTTTCTGCCATAGTGTTCGTCTTATGATTTATAATTTGTTACACAATAAATTATGGGAAAAATAAACTCTCAAATTCACACAAATGTATTATACGCTTCGCTGAAAAAAAGTCAACTTTCTACACCGGCAAGTCGTCAATCGTCAGATCTTCTTCCCTCCCTCCACGCTGGCGTTCTGGCAAAGCCCCAACGGGACGATCTCCCACAGACCGGTTATATAGAGGAGAAGACTCTTCCTTACGCGGCATACGCGCTTCCTGTTTGATCGGAGTCTTCTGATACTCATCAAAAGACATTACAATCAAAGTCGGTTTTTCCTGTTCTACAATCACAATCTTTCCGCCCTCCCTATCTAAAATTTCTTTGAGTTCGCGAATATTCATATTCAATCTTTCCTTTACTATTTTGTTCTTCCCGCGACAATCTCTTGCGTGATATTCGCAGGCACCGGATCGTATCTGTCGAATTCCATCGTAAATGTTCCTCGGCCCTCTGTCAATGAACGCAAATTCGTTGCATACCCAAACATTTGGGCAAGAGGCACTTTTACATGAATGACTTTCATTTGAATGCGGTCTTCAGTTTCTTCAATCCGTCCGCGGCGGGAAGACAAATCGCCAATAACGTCTCCCAAGAAATCCGGAGGGATAACAACTTCCATTTTCATAATGGGTTCGAGCAAAACGATTCCTGATTTTCGCGCACCTTCCTGCAAGGCAGAAGAAGCCGCAATTTTAAACGCCATTTCAGACGAGTCCACCTCGTGATAAGAACCATCGAATAACGTTACCTCCACATCAACCATGGGATACCCGGCTAACACTCCTTTGGCCATTGCTTCTTTGGTTCCCTTTTCCACGGCGGGAATATATTCTCTCGGAATCGCTCCTCCTTTCACTTCATCTACAAATTTGAAGCCGGATCCGCGCTCCAATGGCTTCAAGCGAAGCAACACATGTCCATATTGTCCGCGTCCTCCGGACTGGCGAACATACTTGGATTCCGCCTGGCCATCTTTTGTAATAGTTTCTTTGTACGCCACTTGCGGCTGACCCACGTTTGCTTCCACGCCAAATTCGCGTTTCATGCGATCCACAATAATATCCAAGTGCAATTCTCCCATTCCCGAGATAAGCGTTTCCCCTGTTTCAAAATCACTCGTTACTTTAAATGTGGGATCTTCATCGCAAAGACGCTTGAGGGAAAGGCCCATTTTTTCCTGGTCTGCTTTGGTTTTAGGTTCAATTCGAATAGAGATAACCGGCTCCGGGAAGGTAATTTGTTCCAAAAGAATCGGATTATTTTCCGCGCATAAGGTATGCCCGGTGCTTGTTCCTTTCAAGCCGACGGTAGCAGCAATATCCCCTGCGAATAACTCATCCACCTCTTCGCGTTCAGCTGCGTGCATACGCAAGATACGGCTGATTCGCTCTTTTTCTCCGTTTGTCGCATTCAACACATAAGAACCCTTCTGCAACATCCCTGAATACACGCGAAAATAGGTCAGCGTTCCCACATACGGGTCAGACGCCACCTTAAACGCAAGCGCGGAAAAAGGATCGCCATCAGATGGCTTGCGAGTCATTACTTCTCCGGTTTTCAGATTTGTCCCCTGAATTGCTTCCACGTCCACCGGGCTTGGCAAGAAATCCACCACACCATCAAGCATCAATTGAACCCCTTTATTCTTTAACGATGAGCCGCAAAATACCGGCACCAAAGACCCTTCCAATGAGGCCTTTCGAAGAACTTTTTTATATTCTTCGTTGCTTACGGTCTTTCCTTCCAAATACGCAGTCATGAGTGTTTCATCTTCCGCGGCGATTTTCTCAATAAGTTTCTCCCGCCATTCTTTTGCCTTTTGTTGAAACTCCGCAGGAATGTCTTCCCTCACGATTGTCTGTCCAAAGTCGCCATCGAAACGCACCGCCTTCATATCCAATAAATCAATCACGCCTCTCATCTGCTCTTCCTCGCCGAGAGGAATTTGCAATGCAACGGCATTCGGTGTAAGTTTCTGCCAGATAGAACCTAAACTTTTTTCAAAGGATGCTCCCAAACGATCAAGCTTATTGATAAAACAAATGCGAGGCACTTTGAATTTATCAGCTTGCCGCCACACTGTTTCAGATTGCGGTTCAACTCCGGCAACTCCGTCAAAAAGCACAATCGCGCCATCCAGCACGCGAAGAGAGCGCTGCACTTCTGCCGTAAAGTCAATATGGCCAGGGGTATCAATGAGGTTAAAACGATATTTGTTTTCTGGAGATACGGGAAGATATGTAGGATTCCAGAAACAAGTAGTCGCGGCCGCAGTAATGGTAATCCCCCTCTCCCGCTCTTGCACCATCCAGTCCATAATCGCGGCTCCCTCATGAACTTCTCCTATTTTATGAGAAATTCCGGTGTAAAATAAAATGCGCTCGCTTGTCGTGGTTTTGCCAGCGTCAATATGCGCGATAATTCCGATATTTCGGTATTTTTCGATAGGAAAAGCTCGAGCCATAAAATAATAGTAATCTACTCACAACCGGCGAGACATTTCTCTTAGTTCTCTTTAGCTATTCACCCAACCGGATTCGTCTGTATGTGCTCTTACCATGCGAAATGAGCAAACGCGCGGTTCGCTTCTGCCATGCGATGAGTATCTTCTTTCTTTTTAACGGCAGAACCTTCATTTTTATACGCCGCAATTAATTCTTCCGCTAATTTCGCTTGCATCGCGCGCCCCTTCTTCGCACGGGCGGCATTCAAAATCCAGCGAGAAGCCAAGCCGATTTTCCGATTTCCCTTTACCTCCACCGGTACTTGATATGTAGCTCCTCCCACACGCTTGGAACGGACTTCCAGCAAAGGAGCCGCATTTTCGATTGCTTTTTCAAAAACTTCCAAGGGATTTTGCTTTGTTTCTTTTTCGATAATTGAAAAAGCGCCGTACACGATTTTTCTTGCTACGGATTTTTTCCCCTTGCGCATCACGTAATTCGTGAATTTCGAAACCAGCTCGCTATTATACAAAGCGTCTGGATCTACCGGATGCCGTGAAATTTTTCCTCGTGCCATAGTGAGCTTTCAATAATTCTTTATTTTTTCTCTCGTTTCGTTCCGTACTTCGATCGTTCCTGTTTTCGTCCTTCCACACCAGAGGCATCAAGGACCCCCCGGACAATATGGTATCTGACGCCAGGTAGGTCTTTGACTCTTCCTCCTCGAATCATCACAACCGAGTGCTCTTGAAGTTTATGTCCTACCCCTGGGATATATGCCGTTACTTCCATGCCGTTGCTCAAGCGCACTCTCGCTACTTTCCGCAAAGCAGAGTTCGGCTTTTTGGGTGTCATAGTAAATACCCGCAAACATACGCCTCTCTTGAAAGGAGCTTCGTAGCGGACAATACGATTTTTTTGCGCGCGAAACCCAAATGCTAAAGCAGGAGTTTTATCCTTCTTCTTTACTCGAGTCCGTCCTTTCTTTATAAGTTGTCGAATTGTTGGCATAAGAAAATACTGTAAACTCTATCACAACGTATAATCTATCAAATAAAAAAAACAATGTCAACGCTCTCATGGCACACCGACAAGAAAGTCCACGAGAGGGCGCTCTATTCCTTTGAAAAAAATATCCAGCACAGCGCCATTCAAAACCAAATTCAGAAGGATAAGCCCCATCACCAGGAACATACCATACTGCAGGAGAAATACTTTCATGTGCTCAAGAGATGTTGGGAGAAACGTAAAAAGGATATGAGAGCCATCAAGCGGCGGCAGAGGAAGAAGATTAAACAGACCTAGCGTCACATTCACCAAAACGATCCAGACAAGGATTTGGACAAAATTCTCGTTCACCGCATCCAATTGAAGAGCAATCCTGGTAAAAGCGGCAAACACAATCGCAATCGCGAAATTGGAAGCAGGCCCCGCAATGCTCACGAGGGCCGAAGCATATTTGCCGCGTAAATTAGAAGGATTCACCGGAACTGGCTTTGCCCACCCAAAGAATCCTCCAGTGGCAAAGAAAAATGTAAGAGGCACAATAAATGATCCAACTACATCTACATGAGAAATTGGATTCAGAGTAAGTCTTCCAGCATTCCGTGCGGTAGGATCCCCAAGCATATTCGCCACCAAACCATGAGACACCTCGTGAAGCACAACCGAAGGCAAAAGAAGAATAAGGAGAATAAAAAATTCAAAAAAATCCGGCATTTGTTTACTATATCATGTTTCTCTGAAGAGCTCAAACATACTTTGAATTACGAAACCAGCACATACAAGGTTTGGAGAACATTGGGAGCGCGACTGGCGCGAGCCCCTCACCGTAAGGTGATAGGGGGAGCACTAGAAATTTTTCAGCAGAAACATATCCGTATTCTCAAAACCTTGTATGTGCTAGTTTCGTAATTCAAAGAAACATAGGTATGAAGCCATCCGATTTTGACTTTTGCTTTTTATCTGCTACACTGTAACGTATGGCACAAATATGTGAAAAATGTGGAAAAGGAATTACACGCGTATGGCGCCACGTAAAATTACGAGGGAAATACAATCCCACGATTAAACGTGTTCAAAAACCTAATCTTCAGCGGATGAAATTAGCCACTGGTGAAAGGATCCATGCCTGCACCAAATGCATGAAAGCGGTTGGAAAAGCGAGATAATCCCTTGCTTCTCCTTGTCTATTGCTGCAAGTTCTTCCAAAGTCTGCAAACACGGGCCATCGTATAACGGCAGTACATGCCCTTGGGGTGGGCAAGGCGGCAGTTCAATTCTGCCTGGCCCGACTATGTATCCTCAAGTGAAATAATTCTCATCGCATTCTTTAGAACAGAAAAACCAGCTTTACCAAAAGCTGGTTTTTCTGTTGAAAAGCAACACCGTCTATCTTACTGCGTCTTTTAAGGATTTTCCCGGCTTAAATTTGGGCACTGTCATCGCAGGAATATTGATCTTAGCTCCCGTGCTTGGATTTACTCCCTGCCGTGCCTTGCGATTGGAAACTTGAAACGTGCCAAATCCCGTTAATGCTACAGAGTTTCCTTGCTTCAAAGCACCTTCAATGGCGTCTATGAATGCGGCCAATGCATCCCCAGCCGCCTTTTTTGAAATCCCGGCCTTTGAAGACATCGCCTCTAAAAGCTGCTCTTTATTCATATACAAGTATGCTTTCTTTGTTCTTTCTCTTGACCTTTAAACTGCTTTGATAAGCGTGTGGATTTGCGAGAGTCGCAAGCACGCCGCGCAAGTTCCCTTTTATTATACGCATCCCACTACGCAACGCAAGCTTTTGTATGGTCTCATGAGCTTGGAACAATTTTTACGTATGATCCGGATACCCAGCCATCTTTTCCTCCGGGAAGTATAATATGATACCAGCCGTTTTTGACTTCCGTAAATTCGTATTGCTCTTTGGGAAGGACTTGACCCGTTCGCGATCCCTGCACTGACGGGGCATTGCGCACATTCAAGTACCCTGTTGAGTTGCTCAAGACCTCAATCTTAGGCAAAGCAGATTTCGCAGGACTTCCCGTGGGTAACGCAAAATTCGTCTGACTGGGGGAAACACCCGGCGAAAGAGCAAGCCCAGTAAGTGAAGAGTTATAAATAATTACTGTTCTTGTCGCTTGAAAAGCGAAAAAAACGCCTACTGCTCCTGCCAGTGCCAGAAAAACCCACACGAGAATTTTACCGTTCATGCGTTGTTCCATAAAATTATACAATAATTGACAAAAGTGAAAGGCGGAGTCAAAATAGAGAAAATTTCATACTTAATTTCATTATGCGTTTTCAAATCTCTCTTGGCAACCAAACACTTTCAAACTTTATGCGATCTTGCGGATATGCTCCTGAAGGAACAGACCCTAAAACAGGTGAGCTGAAATTTTATCGTTCAATCAGAGGAAGAGATTACCCCAAATTCCATATTTACTGTAAAGAATCAGCTCATCAATCCTCTGCTTCTCTTAACTTGCATCTCGATCAAAAACAACCAACCTACCGAGGATCCTCTGCGCACAGCGGAGAATATGACGGGGATATTATTGAACAGGAAGCTGGCCGGATTCAATCTGCCTCGCGCTTATAATTATTATACTCCACTTCTGTAAATTCCAAAACGGACGCGTTAAATAAAAACAGCCCTTCGAAAAGGGCGGTTTTTATTGCCCAACAATCCCTTATAAGGATCCCGGAAAGTTCCAGGTGGGTGCCGTAGCTGTTCGCCACGGCGAACAGATCATATCCGGCTCCCATTCAAAACGTAATGCGGACCTTATAATGGGATCGTCTGGGCAAATGTATTATACCGCACAACAACAATGAGCGTCAAAAAGTTATAAAACTTTGAATTAGGAAACTACTACACACAAGGTTTTGAGAACGTTGGGAGCGCGACTGGCGCGAGCCCCTCACCACGAGGTGGAAGGGGGAGCACCAGGAATGTTTCAGCAGAAAAATATCCGTGTTCTCCAAACCTTGTGTGTAGTAGTTTCCTAATTCAAAGTTCGTAATTCACTATCCTAGAACATTGATAGACAAACAAAAGAGGCGCCGCTCTGCAAAGCGGCGCCTCTCGATCAAATTCCTCTAATCCAAAATTCCGTCTAAATTCACGTCGTAGAAAATCTTCTCCTGAACAATGTTATATTTGATAAGCTCCTTCTCATCAAACCAATGGGGAATTTCCATTTGAGCTTCTTCTACAGAACCTGACGCATGAATAAGGTTTCTCACCGCGCGCCTGTCAATATCTGCCATTTGATAAGAATCCAACACATAATCTCCCCTGATTGTGCCGACATCGGAACTTAACGGCTCTGTGCTTCCGGTAAGCTTGCGAATAATTTGCACCGCATGAGCTCCCTGCCAAACCATGGCAATAACAGGACCTGCGGAAAGATATCTCTTTAAACCGTCTAAAATACGGGCAGTGATTTCCAAAGGATCCATCGAAGGCGGAGTTAATCCCCTTTTTTGATATCCCGCAATCGTTTTTTCCCCTGTCACTCTGCGCCAGTTTGGGTCTAACGTGTAATGCTTTTCAATATGATCCACGGTGGGAACAAGCATTTTCACGCCCACCAGTTTCAAACCGGCTCGCTCATAACGGCCGAGAATCTCCCCTACCAGCGACCGCTGAATTCCATCTGGCTTGATCAGCACAAGCGTTCGTTCTTCTTTAAGGTGTGCCATAATTTCTTTCTTTTTACTTTTTATTTCCAAAAATTCCATCGAGCATTTTCATTATTGCGTACGATCCGAGACTCGCCAACTCCGACCATCGCTTTGAATAAAAATACCACGATTCTTATCGGTTCGCAATAAAGGAATTCCCAAACGAGAGAGCCGCGCAAGGACTTCTTCGTGAGGATGCCCATAACGGTTATTTTCCCCCACTTGGATAATCCCAAGCGAAGGCGCAATTGCCTTTATAAATTCTTCTGAACTTGAAGATTTACTTCCATGATGAGGAATTTTTACAATATCCGCTCTTAAATCCACTCCATCGTTCAGCAATTCCTGTTCTGCGCTCGATGAGATATCTCCCGTCAACAAAAGCTCGGTATCGTGATAGACAAACTTGGCAACAATTGACGTATCATTTACTGGTTTTCCCGCCTTCTGCGCTTCAGACGGATACAAAATATCCAGAAATTCATCCGGGCGCTCTGACCACTTCACAATTTGCGGCGCGCTCGCACGAAATTTCTTCGCCGGCTCTTTTGCAATCGCTTCCTTCCAGACGCCAAACACGCCTGTTTCCTTCTCCACGCCAGTCCACAAGATATTCTCCAGATGATATCTTTCTAATACTCCTGGAAGCCCGCCGATATGATCGTTGTCAGGATGAGTAAGAATAACCAGATCGAGCGATTTATCCCAAAAGGGCATCACTTCCCCTAACTCCTCCAATACCGCCTTATCAGGCCCGCCATCTATGAGAATTTGATGTCCCTGGGGAGTTTGGATGAAAATGGCGTCCCCTTGTCCCACATCGAGAAACACCATCTGCAAAGACAGAGACGTTACAATCTCTTTCCAAGTAAAAAAGTTTGCTACTCCAAGGAAAAGAAATATTCCGATTATGAGTTCCCGCCATTGATGCATACGAAAATCCCCACCCGTGAAGGGTGGGGATCAGAGTTATACTGCTTTCGCCGGTTTTGGTAAGATTCGAAACATTCCTGTCTTACAAACTGGACATTCACCCTTCATTGCCGGTCGAGTGCCTCCGCCCTTTGCTTGCATTTCGACCTGCTGGGCATTCGCCATTTCTCTTTTCGCTTTACACTTTACACAATATGCTTCTGCCATAAGATAAAAAATTAATAGTGGTAAAAGACCTTTCATGCGACTACTTCAGACAACATCCTCTTATTTGGCTTATTATTATACGCTAGAACAAAGCCAATGGCTTCGTCAAGTGCGGAACGGCAATCAGCCATAAGGAAGCACGGCACTTATGCCTATCTCTTTTGTCTGCTATAATAAGAAAATATGGCTACACTTACCTTTCACGGAGGCGCGAGAAAAGTTACCGGCGCCAATTATCTTGTAGAGGATCAGGGAACGAAAATTTTAATTGACTGCGGACTTCCCCAAGAACATGAGGATAAAAGCAATAACGAGCTTGAAGAATTTCCCTATAACCCAAAAGACATTGACGCGGTATTCATTACTCATGCGCATATTGATCATACGGGCCGCATTCCCCAGCTCTATAAGGCCGGCTTTCGAGGCGTGATTTACTCAACTGCTCCCACGAAAGATTTTGCCGAGGAACTCCTTATTGATTCTGAAGGCATCATGCGCCAAGAAGCGGAACAACAAGGCAAGACACCCCTTTACAACCTCGATGACATTCATAACATCCTTCATCTCTGGCAAAAAGTCGGCTATCACGAGGTTATAAACGTCAAAGGGTTCCAAGTCGAATTTTTCGACGCCGGACACATTTTGGGATCTGCTTTCATTTTAGTTACGACTCCCCGAGCAAAACGAGTCGTATTCTCGGGAGACCTTGGCAATATGCCAAATCCCCTACTCAAGGATACCGAACACATTCCGGATGCTGATTATGTGCTTATCGAATCCACCTATGGCGGACGCCTGCATGAAAACGAGCAGCAAAGACGCACAATTCTCAAGCAAGCAATTAGGGAAACAATCCATAGAAAAAGTGTTTTGCTCATTCCCGCGTTCGCGATGGAACGCACCCAACAGCTTCTTTACGAAATCAATGAGCTCAAAGAACACGAACATCTTTCCCCTTTTCCGGTGTACATGGATAGCCCTCTTGCTATCCGTCTAACGGAAATCTATCAAAGGTATTCCAAAGATCCCCAATACTTCGACCCTCAAACCATCGCGCATATTCAGTCGGGCGATTCTATTTTTGATTTTCCAGGTCTTCATATTACCCGCACGTCCCGTCAATCAAAAGAAATCAACAAAAAACCAAATCCCAAAGTAATCCTCGCGGGCTCTGGAATGTCCGAAGGAGGCCGAGTCCTTCACCATGAAGAAAGATACCTCGCGGAACCAAAAAATATACTCCTCTTCGTAGGATACCAAGCAAAAGACACATTGGGACGACACATCCAGGATGGCGCCGCATTGGTACAAATCTTTAATACCAAAGTGCCTATTAGGTGCGCTCGCAAATCCATCAGTGGATATTCAGCGCACGCGGATCAACGAGAACTTCTCAATTGGATTCAGCCGTTAAAAGGAAGCAACACAACATGCTTTATCGTTCAAGGGGAGATTGAGCAAGCACAAGCATTGTCAGAGAAAATTTCGCAGGAATTTCATATCCAAAACTCTATTCCAGAACAGGGAGAAACGGTAGAATTGTAAAAACGCAGTAGTTTCGTAATTCAAAGGAGGGTATTCCTTTACGTCTATAATACAAACAATTGCGCGGCCGCCGCAATCAGAAGCAATCCTCCAAATCCTACGACAAACCATGCGAAATTAAGTTTTTGAGCGGTTTTGAGAAGCAGATGAATGGTCAGCAAGCCAAAGATAAACGAACCAAGAAGTCCCCAGAGAGCAACGGGAGTTATGGTAAAATCTCTTGCCGAAAGCAAGATATTTCCTCCTAGAACCGCAGGCAAACTCATGAGAAAACTCACTCGCAACGCCGCGATATCTCCAAATCCGCGCAACAAAAGACCAGAAACTGTAAACCCAGATCGCGAGAACCCCGGGAGTGCGGCTAATCCTTGCAGAATCCCCAACAACCACGCATCTCCCATCGAAAGCTGATCAATCCCCTTCCCCCCATCGCGTGATTTCCGTTTTCGCGCTCGCAGTTGAAGCATTCCCGTACCGATAAGCAAAAATCCCACCATCGCGGTAATAATTTGCGTACTTGATTGAAGATGCGCTTTGAGATATTCATCCGTGTATGCCAAGACAATCTCAAGCAAGGTAAATCCCACCACGCCGCTAACGAATGTCGCAACAACCAAAAACCTTACCAGCGCCACAACTTCTTTATTATGCTTTTGTTCTTTGCGATGAAAAATATGCCACGAGATAATGAAAAATGGCCGCTCTCTGCGCACTTCAAATAACACTCGCAACACATCCAAAACATCTTTTCTGAAATACCACAAAGCGGCTAAAAATGTTCCCAAATGTAAAAACAAAGCGAGCTCAATGCCATCCGTAATGCTTTTCTCGTGGAAGAAATTTGTCTGCACAAGCAAAAGCATTCCTTTTGAACTGATGGGAAGCCACTCGGTAATCCCCTGCGCAACTCCTAAAATAATCCCCTCAAACATAATTACATTATTGCATACTTGATACAAATGCTCCAAACTTGTTTGGAGCATTTGTATCTCTATCATTGTTGCGGATTTCTTTATCGAATTTCTTTTCCCGAACCAAGATTTAACTCCTTTGCCGCGTTTCCACCTTGCGCTACAATTTCCACAAACCGATCCTCTCCAATCCCCGAACTTCCGATTACCAATGCAATTTCCCCGTCTGGCACATCTTTTAATCGTGAATACATAGGCAGGTTTCCAAATTTTGTTTGGCAAAATTTGCCAGCTTCAAAATTTATTTCTTCAGGCAAAATTGTTGTTTTGCAATTTCCAAAGTTATCCACCCACCACACCGACTTGGGCGCATCCGGCACCTCACTCATTGGCATGCTTTCAAATGGCAAATCATATCCTTCTTCAATCCATTGCACGGCTTTTGGCAGAAAATCAAAACTCCTGAATTGACTATTCTGGATTCGCGCCATTTCCTTTTGTCCGAGCAATCTCCTCTCCTTCGCAAACCGCAGGACAGTCGAAATATCCAGAACACGAATATCTTGCGCAATCTTAAACTTTTTTGCCAAAGAAAGCGTCAATCCATCCACCGAAGCTAACACCAGCGCATCTTTATGCCAAAAGTACCCAAAGGGAGTCCCATTGGGCCATTTTTTTGCTCTTCCCGACCTCGGAGCCACATTTGCCATCACAACTCCCCTTTTGCTTTCTGCAGCGTCTAGTGCGTCAATAAGATTTCCTGCCGCTTCAAGGTCATTTTGCACTCCGATAATCGTTGCTTGCCCCCGCAAAAAGGTTACTGCTCTTGTGATTTGCCGTCCTGCGGCATTCGCATCCTGACAATCATTGATAATAACAATAAACATACAAAGAAAAGTTATCAGATTGAGCCCTTTGTAAAAAACCTTCGGAGTTTTCCGAAGGATGTGCGCGATGTTTCTTTCTTAGCTTTTTTCTACACAGCAAACCTCCGACCCTTTCGCGGGAACAAGTTCGTCATGCCCATTATCATAAACATTTGCTGTCTCATAATTCGTCG
>MHTV01000002.1 GCA_001823215.1 Candidatus Wildermuthbacteria bacterium RIFCSPHIGHO2_02_FULL_45_25
TAATAACATTGGATAATTTCTTCAAACCGGGTTCCAGTTTCGGTTCATGTTCAAACACATCAAGCGCGGCTCCCGCGATCCATCGCTCCCCAAGCGCTTTTACAAGCGCTTTCTCGTCAATAATAGGCCCGCGCGATGTGTTAATCACATAGGAAGTTTGTTTCATTGATCGCAACTCCTTCTCCCCTATCAAGTGATGCGTCGAATCAAGCAATGGCACATGCAAACTCACCACATCTGTCCTCTCCAGAAGCTCTGGCAATTCCGCGTACGCAATTCCGCATTGCTCCTCTCTCTTTTGGTCGCGGAACACATCAAAATAGATAATTTCCATTCCAAACGCTTGCTTCATTTTTTCCGCAACTTGGCAACCAATTCGTCCATGACCTACCAACCCAAACACTTTATTGCGCAGTTCGATTCCCAAAAAAAGTTCCGGTTCCCATCCTTTATATCTTCCTGCGCGCATGAAATCGTCTGCTTCTCCAATGCGTTTCGTAATCGCAAGAGTCAACGCAATGGTATATTCGGCAACCGCTCCCGAAAGGACATCGGGAGTATTGGTTACGATCATCTTGCGCTCTTGAGCCGCCTGAAGATCAATATTGTCATACCCTACCGCGTAGTTGGCGATAATTTTTATATTCGCGCCCAATGCCTGAATCGTTTTTTTATCAATGCGATCTGTCAGAAGCGTAATAACAGCATCTGCCTGTTGAGATTTTTTTATTAACTCTTGAGCCGTAAGCATTTTCGTTTCAGATCCGATTTTTACTTCGTAGCCAGCATCTTTTAACTTCTGGATTCCGGGCCCCGGAATTTTTCTGGTAATAAACACTTTTTTCATAAAAAATACAAACTTACGCAATTGTTATAAACCCTTTTTCCATATTTTCAATCACCAAACGCTCCAGCTCCCCATATCCTCCGACATATCTCGCGAATATTTTGTTCCACAATGCTTCTCTTTGATGATAGGAAAAATGCTCGTATTTGCCTTCTTTAGATGATACATACGACATCGCAAAATCCTCCATATCCAAGCTGATCAACTTGTCCCCTTCTTCTCCTGGGAACAATCCCGCCACCGCATCCAACCCATCCCAAAATTCCAGCCCGATATCGGGATTCTCTTTTCCAAAACGCGCTAAATCCTGTTCGGCTTTCCACCAGTGCAGGGATTCTGGATTTACTCTGGGCATCAAAAGCCGCATATCTCGGGGATTTTCTTTCCATAAATACCTCTGAACAAGCAACCAGTCGCCCTCTCGGAGTTGCGGGTTTTCCAACACATCTCCTCTCAACAACGCGATAAATTTTTGCTGAAATTCTCCGGTTTGAGCATATTTTTGAAACAACCTGCTGTAAAAGGCAACTTCGTGGAAATAGTGCAAAAGCAAAGCAAAATCTCGCAAGAATTTTCCTTTGCCGGTTTGCGCAATAGGATTTAAAAAAATGATTCCGAATTCTTTCAAATGGCTTACGTTATGATGTTTCTTGGCAACATATTTTTTCGCTACTTCCTCCCATTGCGGCCCCAATACGCGAATTTCAATTGGCCGATGTTCAAAATCTTTTGGGCTGAATTTTGTATACGCCACGGCAAACGTTTCGTGCATCCATTCATCGCTCTCAATAAATCTTAACGCGCTGAAAATCTCTCCGATATCCTCTTTGCGCAACAATTCCTCCACGTCGGTATAGCCAAGATATGCGAGCGTCGCATGAGGCGGACGTTGCCGCAGAATCTGTCTTCCAAATTCTTTTTTCAAAAAAAATCCATCGCTTTCTGAAGCCATTTTGCGGGCCGCGTCCGCAATTTTATGGAAATCCAGTTTTTCAGGGCTTACTCCTATTTTTTTGTAAAGTTCCTGTTCATGCCGCTCGATTTGCAAAAAAAAAGCCGCGCTTACTTCTTTTACTGTCGGATTCTCCGAAATACCAACCTCTTGAAATCTGTTTGTCATCAGCTCGCTATTCTCTTGCGCAATTTGTTCAAGCACGCCTTTCTTGCCCATGACGTCCTCCAATGCGTCTAACTGTTTTTGTGGCTCCTGAAGAATTTCTGAAAGATTTGTTTGCATATTTATAAACTTGTTTTCCGAATTTCCAATTTACCCCATTTAAATAGCTCATCTCGCTTTTTCAGCAATCCATTCATCGCTCCCCATTGAGTCAGAACACCGGTCGCATTGGCAGACGCAAACTGAATCGCATGTTCAATGTCGTCCGGTTTTCTCATGAGAGCCGCGATAAATCCTGATCCAAACGCGTCTCCTGCTCCCGTGCGATCCACTATCTTATCCATGGGCAAAATTCCGGCAGACCAAATCATTTTTCCATCGGAAACTTCCACTCCGTCCGGTCCTTTGGTCATGATCACAAAACCCCGCACAAGTTCGTCTAATTTCCTGAAAATTGCGCCCTGCTTTGTATATGGAATCCCTGTAAGAAGGGCTGCTTCCTCCTGATTTACGATGCAGACATCCGCGTATGCAAGTAACGGTACAACTTCTTGCCTTCTTTCAAATTGCGTACTCCCCGGATTCCACGCAATCTTCATTCCACTTTTCTTGGCGGTTTTGAGCAATCTCGGCAAGATGTCGTGGCTTTCCCCGGCCAAATGATTAACATACAGCCACTTGGCGTTCAGTTTGCTCCATGGAATTGTTGAAGGTTTCAAAAACCACGATGCGCCTTGATAGCGAAAAATAGTCCGCGCTCCGCTTGGCAAAGAAAAAATAAAGCTGAACGACGTGGAATGATTCTTATCGGTTGAGACAAAATCCAAGGACAATTTTGCTTTGGCACAAACTTTTTTTATATATTCCCCTTCCGGATCATTCCCTACCGTCATAATTGGAGCCACCTTAAATCCTTGATTTGCGAACGTCGTTGCGGTATTAACCGCTCCTCCACCCACATAAAAATTCACTTCATCAAGTGTTAATTTCGAATCCAATGAAAAACAAGCGCCTTCACCCGCAGGAAATTCGCTTCCTTTTTTATATATTACGTCGTTGCTTCTCGCAAATATATCTCGCACCGCAGACCCGATTGTGAATACATCGAACATAAAATAACAATTTAATAATTTTCAAATTTGAAAATTGTTCCATTGCAAATTATTGAGCTTTCCTCACAAAACTCAACAATACCTGCTTTGTCCCCTGCTTGTCTAGCTTATACTTCTTCCACAAATCCTTGGGCGAGCCAGATTCGGTAAATTGGTCATACACGCCGTGAAGTTTCATCGGAACTGGATGATTTTGGCTCAATATTTCCGCAACCGCGCCTCCCATTCCTCCCACAATATTATGGTCTTCGGCACAAAACACTTTGCCTGTTTTTGTTGCGGATTTCACGATTGTCTTCACGTCAATTGGCTTCACTGTATGCAAGTTGATAACTTCAATGGAGACGACATCTTTTAACTCTTCTGCGATTTGCAAAAGCCAATACACCATGTACCCATGGCCGATTGCCGTAAGATCAGTCCCCTCTCGCAATACTTGGCCTTTGCCAACATCAAAAGGAGTTTTTTCTGTTGTGAAATTGGGCGTTCCCTCACGTACTCCACGGATATATACAGGGCCTGCCAGATCATACGCGGCTTTCACTGCTTTTCTTCCTTGTTCGTAGTCAGCAGGGCACAACACCGTAAAGTTGGGCAAACACCGCATAATCGAGATATCCTCGGTCATTTGATGCGTGGGACCATCGGGACCTGTAGCTAGTCCCGCATGAGAAGACACCAGCACCACATGATTTTCCGGATACGCTATGGTAGTACGAATTGGCTCCCATCCCCTTCCAACCAAAAAAGCGGCGTATGTAACTGCGTATGGCACTTTTTTTTGATACGCCAAGCCAGCCGAAATTCCGATTAAATTTTGTTCTGCCACACCAACTTGGATAAATCGGTCAGGAAACTTTTGCGCGAAGAAATGCGCCCTTGAAGATTCTGTTGTGTCTGCGGCCAGCACCACCATATCTTTCTTCTCTTCTCCAAGCTCCGCCATGCCAATCCCAAGCCCGTCCCTCATTTTCTTCCATGCAACTTTTTTCTCGTCAAGATAATCTTTCGCCAAGTGATAATTCATATCAATACACGTAAGTTCTTACGTGCTCATTTTACCTCATCTTGTTCCTCATGAAAAGAAGTTTATTCTTTGCTGAAGACATGTTCCTTTATTTTAACCTTCTCCTAAGACGTTCGTAAAAGTTTTCTCTTGTTCCAATAGCGAGTACAAGCACGATTTTTTCATCTTCATTGATTTGATATACAATTCGATAACTAATTCCCTCTAAATGAAAAACAAACTTAAAAAACCCTCGCAGAGTTCCTGTAAGCGCAATTCCATCAAAAGGATTCCGAGCAATTTGCGGCAAAATGCTATTAACAATCTCTCCTGAAGCTTGAGTAGAAATTTTGCGTAAATCTTTCTTTACCGCCTTATGAGCTTCAAGTTTGAATGGCGGCATTTATTTTCCAAAATCTTTCTGCAAATCCTCAAGAGAAAGAGTTTGCTTTCTTTTGCCCAAAAGAGTAATTTCTTTGCTACGAGTAAGAATAGTTTTCTGAAATGTAGGGTCTATTAATTCTTCCAAAACTTCCAACTCTTGAGGTGAAAGCTGACCCAAAGAGAGGGCAATCTGTTCCAATGTTAAAGGCACAGATACGGATTTTGTTGATTTTTTACGAATGAGAGATAATGCCATAATAATTACACTATATCACTTTTTGCATTGAATTCAATACAGCTGTTTTTTTATCCAGAAGAATAACAAAAGTATGTTCATTAATCCATAAATCGAAAACTCGCCACAATTCCCTCAAAGATGTCCATCCTTTCTTTGCCAAATATCTTCTCAACACAATTAATACATCCAACTACATACACGTTTCCTCCTCTTTTAATCCAATAGGAAGTTATAGAACCAGGCATTCCCAGTCCTTCCCTGGGATATTCTTGAACTTCCGTCTTCTCCCAGGTAACACTCCCTAACCTCACTTGATATGAAGCAATACTGTCATAGGAAGATGGTTTTGGATAAATCAACCCTTCGATTTCCGGATTGTTCTCCGCTCCAATTTCCACAAAGAATGAATGAAAAGTTCCGTCAGAGAGAGAAAGTGAGAAGGAACCAAGCGCCCCTTGAGATACTTGGGGAGATAAAGTTGTTGGATACTGAAACTCAAACCCATATTCCTCATTTCGATACGTTTGCCAACTTTCCAATTCATTCGTTACCCAAGGCGCGGGAGAAACCACAGAAAAGCTTTGCCACGGATCGTCTAATTTCTGATATCTTCCCACCCACCAAATCGCAGAAGCAGCAAGCAAGCCGAGCCCTGCTAATATCGCGAGATACTGCCAATGTGTTTGCGAATTCGGACGAAGAAAGTTCATACGCTATTTTTGTTCTGCTTATTTTGAGATAACTCGTATTCCATCATGATCAAGCCCTAACATTCCTATTTTATCTGGAAATTGGATGTCAGTCTTTAGTCGTTCATTTAATTGAGCAACTTCTGGATCAGTAAAATAAGCCACACCCTTTACCTCAATCGTATCTCCTATTTTAAGATCTTCAGAAAATACTGGAAGAAATTCGTCCATATCGGCATGACTCACCGTAACAAGGAGATAATCTCCCTGTGCATTAGTAAGTAAAATCTCTCCGAAGCTGGGATCATAATCTAACGCAACAATTACTCCCTTCGTTTTTACGTAATTAATCTGTGTAAGAGAGTAATAATTGATTACATCTCCTACACCTACAGAAAGATATGGTTTTGTATCGGTAAAATCGAATGTTGAGAGAATTTGGTTAAATGTCTGATGACTACTCAAAGGAATACCTTCCGGACATGGCTTCAGACAATCACGATATGATTCATTGCGGGAAAGCCGAATCTCTATTACCGCGTTTTTTCCCCAAGCCCTTGAGGAAATAAACGCTGTATTCGCAGTAACAGCGCCATCACCCGTATGAACTTCATAATATGTTATATCCGTTCCGGGAATAACGTTCTTTTGCGGAGCAAATGTCTCTGAAACACCCTTCTCACTTGGTTTCCACCTATCTCTTTGAATATCATATTGAAAAGAAAACCCTCCTGCCTGATTTTTATATACAAAACCATCAAGAGATTGGGGGTGGATGTTCACGTCAAACCAGTCAGCAGTAGAAGACGATGCTTTCAGCATTATTTTTGATTGATCGAGAATGTTGAAATATGCGGGATATTGTACCTCAAACCTATACTCCTCGTTGCGGTAAGTTTGCCAACCCATTGTATGGTCTTCACTTCGTAAGACAGATGCGGAAGACGACGGGGGCTGCGTACCTTCTATAAGACCAGCTATCGTTTTGACAAATTCATCGTTCGATATCGGGCATTCAGCCACATTATATTGAACTACTATGTATAAATCCGAAGTCTGAAAAATTGCCTGACGCCAGACAATGACGCCCCGATCCACATCGCGAAAAAGCACCTCCCTATTCAGGATAATCTGTTTTTCCTGCTTTGAAATCTGTTCCTCGCTGTTTAAAACATCTTCACTGAACTCCGGCGCAATCTGGTCGATTTCAAAAAGATTGAGCTCATCGCAATCATATGTATAGCTCACTCTATTTGCTGTAGAGTACACGCTTGGCTTTGGATTTAAAATTGAGGGAAGATATTTGGGACTTACCATTCGATATGTCTTCCGGAATCTCTCAAAGGCCTCCTGCTGTTCTTGGTAGTATGCCTGACCCCTCGCATTGCCCGCTCTATATCCTTCCAGGGATGAGTATAAGGGGTTGTAGACGACAGCCCAAATGCCAATAATCACCACGAACCACCAGCCCCCGAAGACGAGACTCTTGTGAAAAACTCCGCTCCATTCCATTTTTCTATTTGCCATTAATCTTGCCGTCGCGAGAGGCAGTGCCACAGCGCCAACTGACGTGACGCCGACAAATATAAGGATCGTAAGCATAATCGCAAGACACACAAAACTTTCGCAAGAGCTTGAATCAGCCAGTGCCAACCATACAAAAATCACGGACGCCGCGACAAACAGGACAATAACTGCCAGCGCGGCTACTCTTGAGCGTATAACCGTCGATCCGATTCCAAAGATGAATATGATCCCGGTAAGCCACGTAATCGATACAGGACTCCAGATACCATAGCCAAGCAATCCCGTCAAAGCAATGTTTAAAATAATTATTTGGACAACCCATCCCGCTCCTATCCAAAAGAGAACGATACGAGCAGGGGTTGAAAAAAATGATGTGAACCGCGATATACTCATGGTTACATTGTTATGCACATTTCTTTATTAAACGACCACATTGAATCTTCGGGGCACTGGCATGAAACGCAGATGCCTGCGTTCTGGCTTGGGTTTGCGGAGCATGCCGCGTAGGCGTCTCCAGATTGTTCGCACGCGGTTTTCGCCGCGTTTCCCTCCTCTCTCCCCCCATCGACAAACCGAAAAGTGGAGAGAATTTGGTCGAAGAGTTTTTTATTATCTTTAGATAATTCCTTTGTTATAAATACTAACCTAAGATGTATGTTTTCTTTTGTAAGGCATCCAAAAACAATGGCCTTTATTTGGTTTTCGCTTATTTCATCGTAAGCTTCCGTTCCAATGCATCCTCCAATATCTATGTCTTTTGCTTTTATTATTTGTTCTTTGGTCGTTTCAAGATTAAACAACCTTTCTCCAACCTTTGCTTTTCTTAATTCTTTTATAGATGTTTGTTTTTTCTCAAGATTATCTCCTGCCATCCTCTCGATATCAATAATAATCTGGTCAAGATTTGAGGGATGTTGATATTCCTTACTAAGAAGTTTGTATTCATTCAACGAATCTATCCCTTTACTTCCGCTAAAAAACACATTAAATAGCGACTCTGGAACTTGAAACTCAAACCCATACTCCTCGTTGCGGTAGGTTTGCCATCCTTCGACTTCGCTCACGGTAAAATCCGCGTTACTGGATGCTTGCGGCGATGGCGTTGACATTGGGCTTGCTGTGGACGAGGACGGTCTTAACCCAGCCTGCTGGCGCAAGAGGAATCCGCCGACAGCAACGGTAAGGAAGAGAGTACAAATGACTAAACCGAAAAATTTGCCTCGGGGGGATTTTGATGGTGCCAATTGAGATATGCTATCTTCGTGAGATGGATTGGATGGGGAGTCGAGAGGGTCCATGTTTTTGCGTTATTGGTTTTCTGCAAATTGCAGAATGTAACTACAATACTTTGTGTATTGCTCTAAGGCCTCCCCAACAGAGCTGTAGATGATTTTCTGATCAATATTGTCATATTCATGAACAAGCCGATTGCGCAATCCGGCAGAAGGAGCAATAGTCTCCGCGAATTCCGTTGAATATACCCCGAGATCCGCAAGCTGAAGAAATGTTTCTTCATACCTTCGCACGGCTTCTTTGCCACTGCCCTTCTCGGCGAGAATATGCTGATTGATGTCAATAGCGCGGGTAATGATTTTTTCAAGCAGCCGTTCAACCGCCGCTATTTTCACAAAATCTTTTGCCACTTCATCGAGCGAATGCCCACGAAAACTCTCCAGATGAGCAAGCTCTTCCTGAATCAGCTTTATTTTGCGGTTTATGAATTCCTTATCGACCATATGCAAAGTTGAGATGCTGTTGATATCGTTTCATGAGTTTCTCTTCAAGTATGCGCAAGTCCTTACTATCCATATAGTTCCGAAACGCATACGCGCGAAATTCATGATAATCGGTAGGATTTCCGTAGAGCAGTTGAGAGTTTCTTGCTACTTGATACAAAAAAAGTGGATCTTTTTTCTCGAGAACTACGAGGTCTAATTCTCGCTTTATATCCCCGAAAACTTGCGCCACTGCTCCATATACATCCAGTTGAACATCAAAATCAATGGACTTTGCCCCGAGCACGGCAACGTCAAGATCGCTCATTGAGGTTTGAGTTCCCTTCGCATATGAGCCGTAGAGGAGAATCAGTTTCAGGTGAAAACGCTCCCCGATATCCTTTATCTGCTGTTTTTGCTGATCGGTTAATTCCATATACACTAGCTTACCATTTCTCCAGATTCCCTGCCAGCTAAGATAGTCCTCTACTTGGTTCTCAATCTTCTCCATACTTTATCAATAAGCAATGCTAAAACATACATTCCTGCCAACCAGCCAATAAGAGCTACAATCCCCGCAGCGATGTCGCATGCCAAGAAATAACAGTCGCCTCGCATTACATCTTGGTAGCCGGGAGCACGGAAAAGTCCCTGAAGTTGCGAAAAGAGCAGATAAAAGAGAAAGAATGGCATTACCACAAATTTCGGAGGGTTGGTGAAAATTCCCCCATTGGGTCCAGATAGTGCTATCCAAAGCAACAACAAGCCATAAAGACCAAGTATGCCCATCAGGATGAATACTATTCGTTTTGTTTGCTTGAAAAAATTCATACTTCCACTACGATGCAGCCATATTGCCAAGTTCCGCTCTTTTGACTTTTCGGAAGATGTCTGATTCATAATGCCGCAGAAGGTAAGGAGTTTCCTACTCCAAAATATTTTATTCCACAAACCGAAAAGTGGAGAGGATTTGATCAAAAACTTCAAATGCTTTCTCTTCATCTTTTTTCGCAAGCGCGAAATCATCGGGATTATTCCAATCGCTACTTTCGGTGTGAGCAACACCAATTCCCAAACAAGTGTTATGCTTTAGAACTTTATATTCTTGTATTGCCCAATGCGTCCCAAGCCCTACCCCTCCGAAGACATCAGAATAGTAAAAATCTTCACTTTTAACTGCCCGATGTTGCGTCAATAACGCGCCGTCATCACTTTTCGTATAGCATGCTTGAGCATCCGAGGCGCCAGAAACAGCATAAATCCAGAAATGGCGCCCGGTACCGAGAACTGTGCCTTCAAAAGAATTACTCTTCCCAATGGCAAAAATGCTGTTGGTTACGTTCGGCAAGTCCGTCCTCAAACGCTTCTGTTCAGATGTAAAAACAGAAAAATCTTCCGGATACTTTACCTCAAACCCATACTCCTCATTCTGATATATTTTCCAGTTGGTCTGATCATTCGCTGAAAGCGGTTGCTGCGATGCTTCAGATGCAGATTGCAGCGCGCTAGTATTCCCCGCCACCCACCAAATCGCAGAAGCGGCAAGCAAGCCGAGCCCTGCTAATATCGCGAGATACTGCCAATGTGTTTGCGAATTCGGACGTAAGAATTTCATTTCTTCAAAGACAATTTACTATTTCTTCTATTTTACTCTGCTACGCGGAAAGTTGAAAGTATTTCATGGAAGATTTCAGATTCCTTCGCGCGATCAAAATCAGCAGGAGGAGTTGTATATACACCGGGGTTCGCAGAATGCAAGACAAACTCCAATGCTATACAGGAGCGATCAATTTGCGTAGCATAGCTTTCTCGCTCGTAGATATTTCCCGCGGCAGCTCCCATGCCAAGTTGTTTCTTGAACTGTATGCCTCCTATCGCAATCTCACTCTCCTCCACCACCGATTCAATTTCCCCATGAACACACTCTGCTTCATCACGAAGAGAAGACAAAAAAATCTGGAGATATTTCTCTTGCAACAACGTCCCTGGGATAAATGGAAAATCTATTCTCCTGCTATCTCCTTGCGCAAACTCAACCTCTGGCGGATATTGAAACACAAAACCAACATCCTCATTGCGATATGTCTGCCACCCCGCTATTCCAGAAGAAGTTACGGTAGAATTTACAACTGGACTCGCGCTTGGAAAAGAAGTTTCCATATTGAGAACAAAAGGAAAATTAAATGGCTCATACGAGGCGCTAACAAACCACAACATACCTGCTCCGCCAATAACAAAAACTATTGCCAGAAGCGCAAGCATTTTCAAATTAATGGAACCGCGATTTGAAACTTTCATACGCATCATGCATTACTACTCTTTCCGCCGCCGAATTTCGTATTTCGCTTTGCGAAATACGTCGCCAAGAATTAAGGTTCGATTTTTCTCGTCTTTCTTTTATGCAACCACTCACAATAAAATAAGGGTCACAATTTAAATTTGCTTTTTTTATTTGTTCTAATTCCTCATTTGTATTTACCAAAGGAAGTTCTATTACAAAAAGAGAGTTTTGCATTAAACTAAAAAACTAATTTCTGCTGATTTGCGGGTACTAAATTCCGAATATCAATTTTTTCGATTTTAATCTCGGGCATCGCTTCTGTTCTTCCGTTTTTATGGATCATGAATAGATATTCTTTATTAACTCCATTCGTTTTATTTATCCATTCATTTGTCGTCCGAGTTATCGTCGCCATTACATTCTTTTTATAATCCATTTCAAAAATAGAGATTTTTTTCTTCAAATTCTTTAGTATATCTTTTATCGCCTGAAAAGTAGCCCTGCCATTATTATTATAAGACAAGACAATATATTTCGCTGGCGTGTCCCTTATCAATTTTTCTATGGCTTCAATAACTATATACTGGCCTTTGTCATTTTTTCTAAATTCCTCAAAAATAGAACCAGAAATCGTATCGCCCACATCTTCTCGCCTGTTCGCTACGCCAACTAATTTTGGTTTATCGTTCAAGCAAATAGTTTTCCAAATATGATAATACGAAGCGTAGCGCACCCGAGACGGCGGCATTAGCTCGTTCGAAGAACCATAGGGCGGATCGTAATATGCTAAATCTACTTCGATGTCGTCTGTCAAATCAAAAATATCTTTTTGATAAACTCGGTGTTGTTTATTGTCAATAATTAAACGGGGCGCTTCCATTTTCATTGTGTTGTAAGCACGAGGCGCCCATCTTTTTAAATACGAAACCTGATGACCAACGGAACTATCAACTTTATCCATTGCTATGATTAAACTGGTAAGCAGAACTGATTTTTCAATTTTATTTTTAGCGATTTTATCAATTTCTTCTCTTATTACGTCCAGTTTTTTAGTATTGTGTAGTTGCCAGATTCTTTTTCTGCCGTCTTTCTGCAAGGCAGAACCGCCGTTTGGTTCGCCACCATAATTTTCCGAAAACCAGCCATACTTTCCGGGTAAATTATTTAGATGATCTATGAGTGGTAAATAATAATTCGCTGATTTTTTATTCAATAAATAGCATTCGCCAAAAACTTTTGACCAATCGGCAATATCATTAGCATAAACAGTATAACCGGCTTGCTTTAACGCTTGAGAAACTCTTGTCGTGCCAGAAAAACCGTCTAGAATCGTTTTAACATTCATCGGCTTTATCAATTCTAACAAAGCAGGAAGTATTTCCCTTTTAGAGCCAGTATATTTTATGCCTTGTGTTTCCATAGATTAAAAACGCTAGATTATCCTCTAGCATTATTTTAGCATTTTTAATTCTTTTGGTCTATTTAGCGAAATCGAAAAAATGCTGGAGTATTTTTTTGTGAGTATCCTTGCGAGAAGCAAGGATTTTTGCGATTAAAGTAATGGGGGGGTTCATTGATTTTGTAACCCCCAGCGAGCAGTTCTTTGAAAAATGGCTCTGCGTTTTCCGTATGCGTCCACATTCCGCGCTGTAAAGCATTGGCTTTTGCGTCACCATACCTAACCTCAAAAATATAATTGTTCTTGCTATCGAAAAACTTATAAATTGGAAATGTCTTTTTTCTGCCGATTTTGCGAGATGGCAAAAATTTTATCTTTTTAACAGATGAATACGCTTTTTGTAAATCAAAAACTATCACTCTAAACTTCATTTCTTTTTCGTTATAAATCAACGGTAAAACATTTACAGAACCGAAGTCCTTAAAACATTTATTGTCCAAAATTTCTCTTATTTTACCAACATCATTTGTTCCTCGCTTGCCAATTTCTTTTTGTAAAATTGAAAACATTGACACGTCTTTATTGGTGGAAAGTTGAAGTGGTCCAACCCCATAAGTTTTAATACTAATGGGGATTTCTTCTTTAGTGCTGGTCTCGGTAATGCTTATATCTTCTTCAAATTCTTTCGCGCGAAATTTTTCCTTTCCGGTATGTTTTGCCGTAAAACCATCAATAAACTGGTTTACATATTCCGTAAGAGCAATTTCGGCAAGATCGCCGTGCGTTTTATTTCCAATAATTCTCATCGAAAAAACATTGCCCAAAACGCTAAAAATCATCGGGTCTTTGCCGCTGAAACTTTCTACAAACTTTTTTAGAAATTTATCAAATGATAAAAGCCGCTAAAAAAATCGGACAACTTTAAACCAAGTGCTTTTGCCACTTTTTCTACAGCTTCAGTAGCGGACAGATATTCATAAGATTCATCCGCTCTTGCGCATATCCATACGATTCAAAAAAATCGGCCACGGCTTCCCCGCCTGCCAACGATTTTGTTTCCATAGCGGAGCACGCTTTGGACACATCTTTTGTTTCCTCGTATATTTGCAACAATGTTTGAGCCGCTTCCACATAAGGGTTATCCCCTTCTCGATATTGTTCCAATTGTTGGCGAATTTGTTCCGCGCGGCCGATATCATCAGAATTCTGCGCAACAACAGAAATCATCGCGAGAATGCCTGCGTACGACACAATCCTCACGCGGCTTCGTTCTGGCGCCATGCCAGAGTCAGTCATATTCGGATTTTCCAAAACCATTTTTGCCAACTCCCCTGCTTTGACCCATTCTTTTTTCCGCAACGCTTCATTGGCATCAAGCATGATGAAATAAATATCGTTTTGCTTCTTCTCCGTCCGAGAAAGCGCATATCCTTTCATTGGCCCTTCATACGCATACAACAAGGTAACTTCTCGTTGAAGTCCGGCTCCCAGCGAGCTGATCAATCCTCCTTCCATTCTTACTTCTTGAATCCCGTCTTCATTTTCATCTTGAAGCTCAAATATGCCAGGAAATGCTTCGATACCTTCGGCCAGATTCACCCATTTTGTTCCGTTCCATTGAACTATAAAAACTTCAACAAAACAGGTATGCGCTCCGCATTCTCGTTCTGTTACCACAACTTCCTCTTTTCCATCAGCGTTTATATCCGCTTGCTGATGGAATTCGGGCGCTTGATATAACCCTTCCTCGCGATTATACACCACATAATACCGCACTCCATCAGAAGCGAATATCTGCCATTGGTAGGAAGAAACAGGCGCTTCTCTTTCCTTTGCCATTCCAACAACATATTCGTACATACCATCTCCGGTCAAATCTTTTTGCTCCAACCATAAAATCTGATTATCTGCGTAGTTTCTCCCTGTATCCTTACGGAACTGATCATTCAATGAGAGCCGCGCCGGCAAAGAACTCGCAGAAGGAGTCGTTGTGAGTTCATGAATCTCTGACTTTTCCCTCGTCTGCCAATAAAAAATTCCGCCAAGCACCATCATAAACACAAGGGTAATCGTCATTCGCACGGCATTTCCACGAGAAGTTTTTCTCTTCATACGAAATACAATAACTTATTATTTCTCGAGAATATTTAGGCGCGGGCGCGCAACTCGCGGAGAGCTTGTTCAGCTTGCTCCCTATTGGGAGTAATGCCGTGCCACTCGTACTTCTGCTCCATGAAACTCACTCCTTTGCCGGGAATGGTATGAGCAATAATGCATGTAGGTTTTTCCTGCACGGCTTTTGCTTCCTCCAAAGTGGAGATAATTTCCCTCATGTCATGTCCGTTCATTTCGATAACATGCCATCCGAATGATTCATACTTTTCCCGTAACGGCTCCAAGGGCATGATATCTTCGGTATTTCCGTCAATCTGAATGTTGTTGCGATCAATAATTACCGTAAGATTATTCAGCCGGTATTTTGCCGCGAACATCGCCGCTTCCCATGTCATACCTTCTTCGTGCTCGCCGTCTGATGTGAGACACCAGATGTGGTAATCAGTTTGATGTCCATCCAGACGAGCCGCGAACGCAAAGCCGCATGCTTCCGACAACCCTTCCCCCAAAGGGCCAGATGAGGTTTCCACTCCAGGCAATCGTTTATATGAAGGATGCCCTTCAATTCGCGAATTAATCTGCCGAAACGTGGAAAGTTCGGTTTTCGGAAAATATCCCGCATACGCCATTGCCACATATCGAACAGGAGCAATATGCCCGTTCGACAAGATAAGCCGATCCCGGTCTTCCCACGAAGGATTTTTGGGATCGTGTTTCAAAACTCGAAAATATAGCGCCGTAAAAATATCCGCCATTCCCAAAGGCCCTCCTGAATGTCCCGAACCCGCCGCCAAAAGCATTTTGATAATATCCTGCCTAATCTCGTTTGCCTTCACTTCCAATTGCTCGATAGAGTATTGCGTATTCATATATTCATTATCACTTTTTTTGAATCCTTTAGCCAATGATTTTTTCAAGTTTTTTCAAGGCGTCAAGCGGGTCGGGTGTGTTAAAAAGTGCGCTGCCGACGGCGACATAGTCAGCTCCTGCTTGAAATACTTGTGTAATATTACTCTCATTCACTCCCCCGTCCACGCCTACAATCAAATCGGGAGCAAGTTCCTTGAGCTTGCGCACTTTTTCCAATACTTCCGGCAGAAATTTTTGCCCCTGGAATCCCGGAGTTACAGCCAGAATTAACACTGAATCAAGATATTCCAAATACGGGAACAATACCGAAACATCAGTTTGTGGATTGATAGCGACCCCTTTTTGAAACGCATGAGGTTTCATGTGCGCTAATGCAGAACCCAAGTTTTCCGCTGCTTCAGAGTGAATAATCACGCGTTTTGCCCCGATCGCCATGCAATCCTGAAAATAGGTTTCGGGATTTGCCACCATCAGATGAATTTCCAAAGAGAAAAATTCGTACGCAACTTCCAGCGCCGCAACATTCACTGAAGTATTAGGAACAAACTTCCCATCCATAATATCAATCTGCACCCACGTTGCATGGTTTTCCAATAACGTCAGTTTATTTTTGAGATCTTCAATATCGTCCGTAAGAATGGCCGGAATAATTTTTTGCATAGAGCTTAATGATTCTGTTCGTACTCCTCAATTTTATGTACTCGCCGTTCATGGCGGCCTCCTTCAAACTCAGTTTCCAGCCAAACTCGGATTGCTTCTTTTGCTTGGTCAAAAGAAAGAAATCGCGCGCCCAACGATAAGACATTGGTATTGTTATGTTGGCGCGATAATTTCACAATATCCAAATTTCCGCCATAATACAGCATCGCTTTCACGCCTTTTACTTTGTTGGCCGCGATTGCCTCTCCTTGTCCAGATCCTCCCAGTATAATCGCGCGATTTTCTCTGGGGTTTTTGGCAACCCGTTCTGCCGCAGACAACACAAAATCAGGATAATCATCTGCTTGGTCATACTCATAGGCTCCCATATCTATTACCTCATAGCCAAGTTCACGAAGAAATTTTTCAATCTGCCCTTTTAATTCAAAACCAGCATGATCTGCTGCCAAATAAATCATATATCTCTTCATAACGTGGTTAACAACGCAAGGGGCTTACTTTTTTGCCGTGGTTTTATTATACTCCATACTAGAGATCCTGACGATATCGTAAAGCAAAGAGGGGGTATGATGCGCACATGCTTCATGACGGTAACTGTGATTTTCTTTATTCTACTTGGCTTACTCGCGTTGTTCTCCAGCCCTGGATTACTCATCCTAGCCGCGATTTCCGTGGGAATCGCAATTCCCGTAGTGCTTTTCATATTCTTGTGCCGTTTCTTGAAAAGCTTTTCTCTCCTACCTCTCCTCTTTATTCTCGCTCTATGCGCTCTTGCTGTCTTTGGAGTCTATATAAGCCAGTAATGCCATAGAGTTACTCTCTACAAAAATCCGCCAATCTTCGGCGGATTTTATTTAGATTTTATATTCGCGCCGCATTTCTTGCAAAAATGAGTTTCCACAAGATACGTATCCAACAAAGTCCATATATGCCAAGCCTGCTCTACCTGATCGTGGCACTTGTCACATGTAAATGGTAAAAGAACAGCTTCATCTGGTAACTCCCACTTATCTACAATGCCGGAGATATCGCGAAATATAGAGGAAGGAAGATTATCTTGAAACTTTGCCCTTTCAATCTCCTTTGTTTCGCTATCATTTCCTTCATTCCCCTCTTGGATATTCTGTTGGCATACTTGGCAAACATGCACAGGAGTCTTGTATCCACCTTCCTTCAGCCAGTGATGCCATGCTTTGATAATATACTCTTGGCATTGCGCACACCGAAAGCCGCGATATTCAGGATTCGGATTGATATTCCATCTTTCTACTATTCTTAATAATTCCTCTTGCCTCATGTCAGAAGTATATAATAATGAGCGGCAGATCCCAATCCTTAGTTTTAGTATATATAAATACTCTCTATTGACACCGTATTTTTTCTATAATAGTCTACAAATATACTCAATGATGAGTAAATCTAAAAAGAGGTGTAAGCTATGGCTAAGGGATCTGGTTCCCAAGGTGGCGGCCGCAGCGGTGGAAACGGTCACGGCGGTTCCGGGCCTCGCTCTGGCGGAAAGGGCAAGTAGCTCGAATCTAACTTCAGATAGTGGAGAAAATTCTTCACCATCCGAAGTTACAAATAATATGGAAAAGAAAGATCAGGCATCAAAAAAAGAAATCGTGGTAATCCATTGGGTAGACTCTTATGCGCATAGTGGACAAAAAGCTGAGGAGGACTGGCAACATTATGGTACAGGGTATGCTATTTCTGTTGGAATATTACTCAACGAAAACGAAGAACAAGTTACGTTAGCACAAGACATGTTTTATGACCAACCTCCTACTATTGAGGGAGATCAATTTCGCAATGTATTCTCTATTCCAAAGCGGTGTATAGTTGAATTACAGAAATTTCCTTGCTCTATTGAATATAAAAAACAAGAGAAGTGAATGTCTTGAGAGAAATAGTTGCAAACCATCCGGTTAGGATGGCTTTTTTTATTTTTCTGAGGTAGGACAACTGCTAGACACGAAAAACGCCTCATTATAGCACTTACATAACGCTCCCCGCCCCCGTTTCGAGTTGCTCGTCTGTTATCGTAATTCAAACACGAAAGTATTCCTTCGAAACATCATAAAGACGGGTTGATTATATCAACCCGTCTTTTATTTGAGTACGGCAGAAATTCTTCTGAAGCACCCTCGAAATTTACGTAGAGGTCTGTGCGTTTAGGAATATGTCCATTCCACCACATCTCCTTCGTTCAATGGATAATCAACTCCCCATTCTCCTGGTTCTTTCTTGTTGATGGTATACGACCACATCCCTTCAGAACCATTGCTCACACCATTGATGGCATGCACAAGGGTACCTCCCGAATACCCTTCTATTTGAACCCGCATTCCTGCCGCCATAAGGAGCGACAATACACTGCGACCAGGTAGCTCGTAAAAAATTTGAGTTTCCTCGAGCCCCGTGACCTGTATCACCAAAGTAGCAAGAGGAATTTTCACCTCCTCTCCTTCTTTACGCGATACCCCAGGCAGAAATTGAGAAAGAGCGGCGACAGTACCTACCCCAAGAAATCCCAGGAATCCTCTCCGTGATAACCTCATACTTTACCTCCTTTTGAATACCCTACCCTATATTGAATTATAAACTCCATCGAAGACACATGTTTTGGAAGAACACGTATAAAATTCTGCTGAATTTTTACTCTGCTCGCCCCGACGGTACCGTCGGGAATCCGCAAGATTTTCCAAAACTTGTATCAAGGAATAGGATTGAGGCATCTATTGCGAAGAGCCTTGCGAGCTTGACTGAAGTGAGCACGAGGAATTTTCTAGCAAGAAAATATCCGTGCTCTTCACAATAGATGCCCCTACACCAAATTTTACTTTGTATTTGGCTTCTCATCTGTGCGCTTCCAAAATATCTCATCTCCATTTTTCACTTGAAATTGTCCCGCGCCCACCAAAGAATATTCTCCATTTACCCAAAACTGCCAATACTTGGTATTCGTATTGTGTACTCCATGAATCGCTTCCACAAACGTTCCGATCCCAACAAATTCTCTTGTTTCCACCGGAAGATTATATTGCTTCTCTAAAATCTTAAGCGCAGACAAGACCGTCCCATCTCCGGTGAGTTTCACATCTGCGAAACTTTGAACATTCCCGTTCCCGTAGTCAATATCCAACGAAACAATCTTGTCTTGTTCCTGGGAACTTTCATGCGTGCCTCCAAACGCAACAGGAATATAGCCAACATCCACAAGCAAGAGGCCGGTAATAATTCCGGTCGTGAATATTCCTAGTATGATCCCAAATATCAAAAGAATTTTTTTACTTTGATCCATATATTTTCTCAACTAATAACCCTACTCTTCGGCTTATCTTCCATAATACAAATATCAAAAACAGCAATATCCCGCTTCCAATTACAAATCCCGAGGATGAAAAATTCACTGCTGCGGAACCCGCCGCAAATTGAGAAGCATCTTGGCTTACCATACTCATATCGTTGCCGTTCACCGAAAAGGGCACTTCGATTCCCGTTCCCGTTGCAAATCCTTCGGCAGATGTTTTCACCGCAGATATTTGAAATACTCCTTGCGCTGGTTTTTCGAATGAGGCCATTACCCTCCCCGTCTCTCCGGGATTCAATACAAATCGCCCTGGATTTACCGAGATCGTGCGATTGATTGTTTTCGTTGCGACCTCATACAATTCTTTTTCATCAGAATAATTCGTAACCAACAACGTCTTTGCATACGGCCATTCTGCAATATCATCTTTCTCGATCCTCGCCGGGCTCACGCCAATCCCCTGCTCCTGCGCAAAAACATATTGGAAACAAAGCATCCCCAACCCTCCAATACAAAATATGCTGAAAAACTTTTTCATTTTGCTGTTCCCCAAAAAATCAATTTCCCTTGTTTCGCTCCAAACGATCCGAATTCCGCAGGCAAAGAAAGTTTTGCCTCCACCTGTTTGCCGGAAGATTTCTGAACATCAAGCGCAAAAGAAGACCAAATCATATCGTTCAGCTTCAAGAAATAAAATACTTCATCTCCCTGCACGCTCGCCTGCACCTGCACGTCTTTCCCACCCGCATTTTGAATCTGCACCGCTTGAGTAGCCGATTTCCCCGGCTCTAATTTTCCAAAATTCAACATTGCCGGACTCACCGTAAAACGCACTTCAGATTCTGTTTCATCTTCCACCGTCTCATGCTCTTTCCTCACAATCTCTACCGATAAATCAGAACTTGAGGTAACATCCGCAACAATAAGTGTTACTGCCGCAGACCGCACAAATCCCGCTTTTTCCGCACGCGCTTCATAAGCGCCTCCTTGTGAAAATTGCAATTCAAATAATCCATCTTCTCCTGTCTTCATTGGTATTCCTCCTGCTTTCACATCAGCTTCTGGCGCATTATTCCAACCTGCGCCTTCAAATGATTCCACTTTTCCAAACACTTTTTCTTGCGGAGCATACACTTCTTTCGGGTTTGAGATTACCAGCCGCAATGGCTTTGCATCCCATTTTTCGTAGTACCATAACACCTCATCTCCGTCTTTAAGCGTATAATCTGACGCTCCCGCATCCGGAGAATTCCAGTTTACTCGATACAGCCATCCTTGCTCGCCTTCCGCCAAATCTCCTCCCACCGAAACGAGATACGGACCCAACCCAGTTGTTTGAATTTCATACGCAAATCCGCACATTTCAGCCGAATTCTTCACGACATCCAGCGCGGTTTTGGCAATTACTAATCCCTTGCAAACGGGAGCCGTTTTCCCTTCAATCCGAAAAGAAACCGCCGCGCCATCATTTTCCACGGAACTCTCCAATCTCTTCACGGGGTACCATTTGCCAGCCAACGCGATAACAGCGTCGCCGGTAGCTCCCTTATTATTAAACTCCGTACTTCCTTCTGCCTGCCACCAAAATCCTCCGTCTTCATCTTGCAAAGTGAGAAGTTGCTGAATTGGTGTTTTCCCATTTTTCTGCCAATCACTTGCGCTTTCGCCCAGCGCGTTGATTGCCTGCAAAACCGCAGCTGTGCTATTCGCGTCAGACGCAGTCCCAAACTCACTTCTAGGATCATACGGAAATCCTCCGTCATCGTTTTGACTTGATTTTAAATAATTTTTGGCGTTTTGAATTGCCGTATCGCCTAATAAAACTCCCGACTCCAAGAGGGCTGCCACCGCGAACGCGGTATCATTGGTATCGCTCGAAACCGATTTGCTCCACCCCCATCCTCCGTCGTCGTTCTGATTGTCCAAAAGATACTGCTTTGATTTTTGAATCGCAGAATCGGTTGACGAAACTCCGGTTGAAGCCAATGCGAAAATTCCCCACATATCATCATTAAGCTGTTCTGTGTTACCCAATTGCGTATCATCAGCATACGAACGAAGTTTTTCGATAAAATTCTCGGCAGGAAATGTTGCGGGGTCTTTTCCGGCAGAAGTCAACGCCAAAATCGGTTTGGCATAAGAAATCGCATCGCTCGCGGAAAACGACTTGAGATAATCCACACTCCCTGCATCGTTTCCACTGGCTGAAAACGCCATCGTGCGCGTAGCATCATTAGCTTGAGATTGAAGATAGAGAATCCCTTTCGACAGCGCATCGCTTGTTTCATCTGCTCGGATTTGTAAAGGGAAACAAAGCAAAGAAACCGCGACGGTCAGTGATAATCCTTTTTGCGCATATATGCGTATTTGTTTATTCATGGCGTGAAAATTGAAACGTATGAAATGTTTTTACCACATATCATTGAGAACGTTGGGAGCGCGACTGGCGCGAGCCCCTCACCACGAGGTGGTAGGGGGAGCATCAGGAATTTTTCAGCAGAAAAATATCCGTGTTCTCAATGATATGTGGTAAAAACATTTCATACATTCATGCAAAACTCCGCACAAACAAAAAAACTCCTTTCCGGGGAGTTGTAGTGAATCAAAACTTGCCAACAAGTTTAGATCAGCACAATATCCCCGCCCTCGAGAGATAATTGATTGCGGCTATGAATAGCAGTCGGGTCGACCAGGCTTCTTCCGCCAATTTTCCACCAACGGCGAAAGTTTACTGTTCCGGGGGAGCGCAGGAGTTTCACCTGCTTCCTCCCAACACCTATTCTTTCAGACGAACTTTATTTGTAGTGTAATATCCCGCAAAACAAATGTCAATAGAATGTATCTGGCATTATGTATGGAAAAACTCTACTACGCAAAGAAATCTACCCCACTAATCGTAACGCTTCCTTTGCGTAAAAAAGAATTGCGTCATTATTATTTCTTTGCCTTTTCTTTGACAAATTTTTTGACCGGACGAAGTCCTGAAAATACAAAAAAGGAAAGCGCCGTGGCAAAAATCGCAATCAGATAAAACTCCATTCCTACCGCCAACCCTATAGCTCCTGCTACCCAAATACCAGCCGCTGTCGTAATTCCTTCCACCTGCGTACTCCGATGCAAAATGCTTCCCCCTCCGATAAACCCAATCCCCAAGGCAATGGCGTATGCAATCCGGCTGGGATCCAACACAACCCCTGCTTGTCCGGCCATCTCGTGAAAAATTCCCAACGACACGATCGTAAACAAAGCTGATCCCATAGAAACGAGCGCGTATGTTCGCATTCCGGCTGGTTTCCCAGCGGCTTCTCTTTCAACACCCAACATTCCTCCAAGCGCAAGAGCCAAAATCAATTGAAAAATCATGTACACATCCTGACTCAAGAGAATATCGTTCATAAATACGTCTTAGTTATTATGGTTCAAATAAATCTTTTTGCTTGAGCGTTTCAAAATCTTTTTCCATCATTCCCCTGCTTCCTTCATGATACAACGCCATCGCAGGATGGAACATAGGGATAAACGATACTTTCCCATAGCTTGTTTCCCCTTTAAACACTCTACCGTGAATTTTGCTAATTGACTGCAATTCATTGGCAATATTCAGCTTTTCCATGAGATATTGCATAGAAAACCTTCCCAGGGCAACAATCACGCGCGGCTGAATAATATTGATTTGACGCTCAAGAAATGGCCCGTACATTGCAATCTCTTCAGGATAGGGATCGCGATTTTGCGGAGGACGATCTTTTACGATATTCGTAATATACACCAATGTCCTTTCAATTCCGGCATATTTGAGGAGCTCATCCAATACTTTCCCCGCAGCTCCGCAAAAAGGCCTCCCTCGTTTTGCTTCGTTTTCTCCGGGAGCTTCTCCCACAAACATGATCTGCGCCTCATGATTTCCCTCTCCTATCACCGGATGCGCTCCGCT
>MHTV01000003.1 GCA_001823215.1 Candidatus Wildermuthbacteria bacterium RIFCSPHIGHO2_02_FULL_45_25
AATTGACGACGTTCGCGTCTATAAATCCGCAATATCTTCGGCGCAAATCCAGCAACTCTACGCTCAAGGCCTTCCCTCTCATATCTCATTGATCAGCTCCAATCAATAGTTTGGACTAGCAAAGCGGGGACTGTCCCCGCTTTGCTACATTACGGAACTCCTTCGCTCAATAAAAAATTGGATCACCAAAAGACGCTCCTTGAAAATTATGGGGTTTTTATCAATCCCATTCCTCAAATTCCTGTCAATTGTGGAAATTTCTCGCTACAAGAAAAATCTCCTTGCTTTCCTTTTGAGACGCTACTGGCTTGAATGTTTGCACCTTCGAGAAATGTTTCTTTGCCTCTTTGAGCAGAGAAGGAGTTTCGTTGCCTTCAAATATCTTTACAACTAAACTTCCATTCGCTTTCAATACCTGCACTGCCACACGCAATACTCCGCTTGCAAGTTCGTGAGACAACCCTTGATCTCTCGCCTTCATGCCGGTAGTCAAAGGAGCCGCATCTGACAAAACCACTTCAAACGGAACAAACCCTCTCTCTTTGAGAAAAGGAATAAACTCTTCGCAAAGAATATCCATTTGAAACGTCCGCACGTTCGGCAAATCCAAATCTTCAATATCAGACAAATCAACTCCCACCACAAACCCTTTTTGTCCCACCAATTCGCTTGCTCCCTGCAACCAGCTTCCGGGAGCGGATCCCAAATCCAAAACTTTCTGCCCCGGCTTTAGCATCCCAAATTTCTTTTGCAAATCAACCAACTTAAAAACAGACCTGGCGCGATATCCCTTCTCTTTTGCCTTTACTGCGAATTTATCGTGAATTTTGTAAGACATACACTGATAAACCTTGAATTATGGAATGTGGTGGCACCGCATTCCATAATTCAACATAGGAATATGGTAAGATATTCTCGTGGAATACTCCAACTATATGACAATTCCCGCATTTCGCAAAACAATTCTCCAGTGGTACGCATCTCATAGACGAAATATGCCATGGCGAAATACGAAAAATCCCTATGAGATTTTGGTTTCAGAAATAATGCTTCAACAAACACAGGTTTCGCGCGTACTAATAAAATACGAAGAATTTTTAAGAGCATTCCCAACAACCAAAGTATTAGCCAACGCCTCTGATGCTGAACTTTTGAAGGTATGGTCTGGCTTAGGATATTGGAGGAGAGCAAAATATCTCAAAGAAACCGTCAAAACAGTTGAAAACGCATTCGGCGGGATATTTCCTCAAGACATCCAAACGCTCGAAACTCTTCCGGGAATCGGGCCATACACTTCGCACGCGCTTGCATGTTTTGCGTTTCAAAATCCAGACGCGTTTATTGACACCAACATCCGCCGCGTGTATTTGCATTTTTTCTTTCCCGATCAAAAAAACATCTCCGACAAAGAAATCCTTCCAATCGCCCAAAAAGCTGTATGGCTAGAGAATCCCAGAGAATGGCATTATGCGTTATTTGATTACGGGGCAACCGAATTGAAAAATAAAGGAATCAACAAACAAAGTAGACACTATCACAAACAAAGTAAATTTAAAGGTTCCTTTCGATCATTTCGCACGAACGCTATACGCTATCTCCTGAAACAAAAACAACAAAAAGGAAAAGCCGACGTTCTCGAGGCATTTGTGGAAACAGATTTGCGAAAACAAGAAGCTGTTTTTAATGCAGAAGAAATTCTCGCCTCGCTCATCAAAGACGGATTAATTGTAAAACATAAAAATCTCTATCAAATTCAAAGCCGGAAGGAATAAATCTCTTCCGGCTCTTATACTGCGAGTCCCACCTCTTCGATGTTGTATGCCCTTTCTTCAGGCATAAGAGTATTCAACACTTCAGTAAGTGAAACCCCTTTAATGATTTTAAAACCAAGGCACTCGAACAGTGGGTCTTCAATCATGTGCTGATGGTGACCCGTTAGGACAGCACGCAGTGCAGTCGTCCCCACATGAGGATGGGGCAAGACATGCGCTCTTGTGCCGTACACACGCATAGGATTGGCTGGAATATGTACGCCAACTTCATCTGTTACGCGCCATACTTGAGTGGCGGCTCCCAACAGCAACTCGTCGGGTTCCCATGCTCTTTCCTTTGACTCTTTCTCACAGGAAAGAATCCAGCCGTCCAGAGCAAATGCTCCTTTGGCAATATGCTTTACCTCCTGCCAAAGCTCCTGCACTGCATACTCGGCGCTGTAAACGAACAACTGAACTCCATCTGGGATTCGCTCTCTCTTGTCTATGATCTCCATGGGACAAAGGAGGGCAATCCGATTCATGATTTCCATAGAATGCCCTCCTTATTGAGAGATACCAATTTACCGGCCATTGTTCCGGCGTTCCCGTTCATGCAACGCCCCGAGTTCTTCGAGAACATGGGGCGGCATGAAAGAATAGCCCAGTTGTGAAGCAAGCCGTCTCGCTTCACCGCATGGATTTCCTCTCCCGCATACGCATCGCGCCATGTGTCGCTCATATTGTTCCGCAATCTTTAAATTAGGTTGTGAACGAGCCATAAAGGAACCTCCTTGTCATTTGGATAAGTTGCCGTTTTGCATGTCATATAAAATAACACGCAAATAAGCAACTCATCCTATTTTTTCTGGCTAGAATAACACAACTGATTCCTTACATTGCACCATTTTCCCTCAAAAACATACCCCCCAAGTTTTCCTTCTTTGGCAAGTTTCGGAAACGCATTTGTTTCAAGCGTGTCTGCAATGTCTTTCCCCAAATACGAAAAAATCTCTTGCTCCAAACAAAACACGCCCGCGTTAATCACGCGAGAAACTCCTTCTTTATTCGTCGGCTTTTCTTTAAATGCAACGATCTTTTCGCCTTTCAGACTCACCACGCCATACAAAGAAGGGTCTTCAATTGAGGTTAACGCAACCGTTGCCACGCTGTCTGAATCAATGTGATACTCCACAAAGTCTGTCACATCAATCTGCGCAAAGACGTCTCCGTAGAGCACCAAGAAAATATCTTCATTGCGAAAAAATTTCTTTGCCAGCAACACCGCATGCCCTGACCCGATTGCTTTTGCGTCTTGCTTGATATATTCCACAGATACTCCATACGCAGAGCCATCTCCCAAGACATCTTGGATGGTCGTTTCATCGGGAGCAAGCACCGCCACTTGTTTAATCCCCACACTTTTGAGCAATTCAATTTGATGAACAATCACGCGTTTTTCTTCAAAAGGAAGAAGCGCGGCGGGAATAAACACGCCTTTTTGCATGATCGTTTCGCCTGCGCAAATGAGCGCTTTTTTTACCTTCGGGCGTAAAGATTGCGTAACCAAATACTCAATCGCGTGAGAGCGATTGCGAATGGTTTCCCCGTCAATCATTTTATCCACTCTGGAAAGCAATTTTTCGTCAATCGTGATAGCAATTTTTTCTTTGGTTTGGCCTGCCATAAAGACATCATACTTTATCATACTTTTATTGTCAAGCGATTAGAGCATTCCTTGTTGTATATCCGAATGCTCCAATCGCTTCTCGAACATGCGAGAGAAGATCATTAGAAAGACTTTCTCTATCTATAACAGCTTTATGCGCTACATTTATTACATATCCGTAAGGGGATACTTACCAGTGCGTTATTATTGACAAGAAATATGATTTAGTGTATCATATTTATAGCTTAATGATTGGAGGCGTTGATATGAGTTATGTTGGACCGGTATTCTTCGATGGCGTTGTCGGTGAACAACCAAAATATATTCCTGCGTTTGAGGTATACCTCCTTGTGGAGCGTTTCTTGCAGCAGGCAGGGACGGCTATGGAGGAAGAACTCAAAAAAACACCCGATGAAATTGCCCTAATCCGCTTCGCGCAGGATCATGCTATTGCGTATCTGTCGCAGTACGAAAGACAGCGTCGCCTGCCGCTTCCTTTAAGTCATATCCATATATTAAAGGAAGGGGGCGTGGAAGAATACACAGAAGGGGGAAGTGCGGGTGGCGCATACTCCACTACGCTGGGAGATATCATCATTGACCGCGATTCCTCTCCGCTTTCGTTCGCGCTGAAAGTGTTCCATGAACATATACATTGGGGATCATGGATAGTGCTGCAACGCACAACGACAGATGAGACGGAAGCATACAGAGCGGGGATTACCATTCATAAGCGCGATGGGAGCGTGGAGTTTTTTCAGGATATGAGCGAAGCAATTGTCGGCCTTTTTGATAGACGTTTTTTCTATGAGATAGCATCTCAAGAAGAACGTTTTAAGAAAGAAGCCGCCACTTTCTCCATTGAGGAATTTTCAAGACCTGAAGAGGTGCGCGTTCTTCGCCAAGTGATAGATGAGTTGGCCAGAAGGAACCCAATGCTGACTCAAGGATATATCACGGAAATGTTCATCCGCGCGGAACTTAAAGGTTATCTCCTCAATCTTGCTCGTCTGTTCGATCAGACGTTTGGCAAGGGAAGATTCCGAGAGTTCGGAAAAGGAGAATTTTCAATATAATTGCACAAAAGAAAACCGGCGGGAGCTACTCCCGCCGGTGTATGTTTATTGTAAGACGGCTCTCGTGTACGCAACTTTTGGGTAGAGCGTCTTTTTCTGTATTAAAGGTTAATAAGAGGAAGCAGGACTCCATTTAGTACAGGCACCTTGCAACATGTAATAAACTATACGAAGCTGTTGCATGTTGCGAAGGTATACTTCCGCAACAAAAAGCGGCCCTGCTTCGCGGGGCCGCCATCATCTCCTTGTCTATATCCTCAACATTTTCTTTGCGTTCGCGGTCGTTTGGTCAGCAACTTCTTCAAAAGATATCTTCTTTATTCTCGCAATTTCTTCTGCCACATACTTCACGCATACAGGTTCATTTCGCTCAAGCGGAAGTACGCCTACTCGTTCAAATACTTCAACTGGCACACGTAAATACGGAGAATCTGTTTCCAATACAATTTTTTCTAAAGGAACTTGGGAGATGACTTCTTCCGGATTTGGAAGTGCCGGAACATTTTTCAAGATCAAGGCGTTGAATCCTACATTCAATCCAAGATTGAGAAATCCTTTGGCCTGCTCTGCGTTTCCCGTGTACGAATGCACTACCCCCCGTAGTTGCTTTGCGCGCTTTGCCAAAATTTCATACATATCGTCAAACGCCATTCGACAATGCAACAAAACAGCTAGCCGTAAATCTTCTGCCAAATCCAATTGTTTTTCAAATGTTTCTTTCTGCACTTTTTTTATTTCCTCACGTCTTGCTTTTCCTTTTGGCATGCGATAGTAATCCAACCCAAACTCGCCGATTGCCACAACCTTTGGTTGCGTTGCCAAGTGCTTGTACGCATCATAATCGAATGTCTCATGGCGCGTGATAAATGTTTCCCAAGGTTGCGTATCTGCATTTTTTTCAACGGATTGAGTTTCCAATACATCCACATGCCGCTGTTCGCCCAAATGAATGGGATGCAATCCAACTGCCGCATACACGCCTTTTTCATACTTTTGCGCCACTTCCACGGCGCGCCGCGAGGTTGAGTATTGCGACCCTGGCAGGACAACCCAAACCCCATTTTCCAATGCGCGTTTCAGTACTTCGTCTGTATCTTCCTTGAACGCGTTAAAATTCACGTGTCCATGAGTATCTATAAGCATAGTGCTATTCTACTAAAACTTTCCAAAAACAAAAGCCCCAGCATATACCGGGGCTTTGTGCGCGGGAAATCATGATCGCGCAAACGCTAAATCATCAGATTTCCAATGTTTCGTGGAATCAAGTCCAAGCGCTCGCTTAATTCTACGAAGGATCGCTTCTGCCGTCGATCCTTTTTGATTGGGACAAAAGCAGATCAACTGGACTTGATTATACAAAGCTACATCCAGCCAGGAAGGAGTGGCTTGTTCGCTTCTGGAATGATGCATCGCGAGAATCACAACGCCCTCTTGGACATCTCCGGCGCGCAGTATTCCATCTTCATCGGGATGAAGAATATTGCGAGTAATTTTTTGATTTGGCAATTCTTCTTCCAGAAGCTGCTGGACACTGACAATAATGCGGAGTCCGCAATTTTCCCGCCATTCCCTGCTATTGGCAACGATTAAGATATTCGGGCGGTTGGAGACTTCCATATTCCCCCTTATGGATTGTAAAATTACTATGCCTTCTTTTTTGAAGGTCGCCTGAAACTCCTTTCAAGAATCTCACACCGCCCTCAAAAAAGAACATCCCCGTTCGAGCGGGGAGGTAAGAGTATACTTTGAATTCGATTATGTATGAATCCTATCTCAAACCATCCCCACTTGAGGCATCAGCAAAGACCTGTGCGACTTTTGCCGTAGAAGTAATCACCATGCCGTAGTTAATTGTGAGGATAATATCCTTCATCTGATTGTCGTATTATATTGCAGGCAAGAAATAGTGTCAAGAAAAAAAGGGTGTCCCATACACGGAACACCCTTGTAATTGCGCAATGCCCGCGCACATAGACTAGCGCGGCCACCGCGGGTTCACGCGTTCGCTTACCTTCGCAATTCGATCTTGAATGTGCCCCTTCTCTTCCCGTGAGAGAGCGGGATCATCCAGTTTATATCGAAGCCTTGCTAATTCGCGATACTCTTCCTCAAAGATAGTAGTCCCTGGAATGCGATCATCTACGTTACCGACCGACATATTCGTTCCCTCCGCGTAGCAAAATAAAGATACGATCTGTGCGTAAGGGCTGCTTCTTTATTCAAGAATGCAGCCCTAGAACGCTATTCACGGGGAAGCCCGTAGGGCCCTTGGTCGCTCATCCTATCCTCCTTTTAATATTTGGTTTGGTGAGGCGGATCGGATTTGAACCGATAATACAGCCGCTGTTTGCTTGGCTGCCTTCAGACTCTGAATCTGACGCTCTTCCTGATTGAGCTACCGCCTCACGCATAAAAGAACTTCTGCTGAACTTGTTGAGTCCAGCGAGAAAGAATAAACTCCGTGGTTTATCCCTTCTCGCTCTCCTCAAACAAAAACGGCCTCTTTGAGGGAGGCCGCGAAGTTTCAGATTGGATGTTTCGATTACCTGACTGAAAACGCCTCCCTCTTGTCGAGGATCAAGACAATAACCAACAAGATAATTGTCTGAAAAAAGCGTTTCATTATGTTACTTGTAATATATACAATCATGGAAGTATTGTCAACGACAAGTATCCTAAGTTCAAGGAATAATTACACCAGTTCATTTAGAATAAAGTGGAATGGCAAAATCACAAGAAAACGCGGGCGAGCGCAGGACATTCAAACGCATTGCCTACAAAAAGCGGGTCATTATTGAAAATAGATACTGCATAAACAAAAAACGATCGTAAAGATCGTTTTTTGTATTCTGACTAGATATTTTTATTAGGATCTGTAGGGCAATCAATCTTTGCGTGTTCTGATTCTGGAAGCGTCCACGCGTGTATGTCGTAGTGCGGCACTTCAAATCCAGGATGACCTGCTATATATACAATATCTATTGCATCATAGTTGGCGCCAAATACTGGAAATTTATGATCATAGAGTAGCTTTATACTTGAATCGCCCCCGACGATTTTACCCAGGAGGTCCGCGATTCTTTTGCCTTCCTCTTCAATTGCTTTCGCCGAAACATGATATTCAATGCCAGTCACCGCTCCGGTGTCTTCTCTTACAACATAACTTGGACCTACCCATGAACGATCGGTAAGACCGTGGGCAATGTTTTGGGGTTCTGCGTAATGCGCCCCGTGACCTTTAATGCAGGGGATGTACATTTCCGCATTTGCGGGAAGCGTGAGCCGTTTTGGGACGAAGGATGCGCTTAAAGACGCGGGAGACGAAGATGGTTGGCGATTCGTGAGAAACCATCCCGTCGCTCCGCCTATAAGCAACGCAACCAAAATTCCTGAAAGAAAACGAATGTTTATCATATATGAAATCTGCATTGTTTTTATTTTGTACGACTTTATATTATGATACTATAAGTAAGAAAAATTCGCAAAGAGCATTTTATGGCGCTTCATTTTTTTCCACTTCAAAAAATCAAACTCAAAATTCGATGGAAGCTCTTGGCGACGCTTTTGCTTCTTATAACACTTGCTCTCGCCTTAACAAATTCTCTTTGGATATATTCTATCCGTCCGCTTTTAAAAGAAAAGATTGTTGCGGTTCAAAAAGAAATCGCAAAGCATGCCGCATTCAGAATTGACGAGTTTGTCCAGGCAAAGGTGCGCAATCTTATTTTGCACTCGCAGACCGAGGCATTGTTTACAAAGAATATTCAAGTGGCGCAAGTGGAGCTTGCAATCCTTTTAAAACAAGATGGTGATTTGAGAAAAGTGAGTTTTATTGACAAAGACGGAAAGGAGCTCGCGGTAGTAATGCCAGAAAAGATTTTTGCCCAAGATGAACTGCGAGAACAAAGTGAGAGTAGTCAGTTTATTATTCCAACATTTCGGTATGGAGCTGAATATCGGAGCCGCGTGTACTTTTCTCCAGAGGGGGAACCTCTGATTACTCTCTCGGTCCCTATTATAGTCCCTATTACGCGACATAATATTGAAGAAATTTCTACTATTGATCCCGCGGCCTTGCAGAGGGGCGAGGGAGAAATTTTAGGCGTATTAGCGGTTGAAGCAAGTATAAAAGACATTCTTCTTCGTTCGACCGGGAGTTTTGATATGGGGAAGGAAGGATATATATACCTTGTGGATGGAGAGGGAGAGTTGATTGCTCATTCGAATCAAGAGTTTGTTGGCAATATGGATATGTCGCAGGCAGATGTCATGAAACTACATATTGCGCAGGACAAGCAAATTTTTCAAAAAACAGGAGGGCATCCTTTTGAACAGATTATCACAAGCCAGGGAACAAGCGAAATTGGCAAAGAAGTTCTTGCTACCTTGTATGAGATTCCTCGGCTTCGGTGGGGACTTGTGGTCGAGCAATCGATATCAGAAGCGTTTGCTACTCTCCATCGCGTGGAGAGATTTGCCTTGCTTCTCTTTTTTGGAGGAATTGCGATGACGATTGCGTTTAGTTTTTGGTTTGCTTATCTTTTAACCAAATCAATCGAAATACTGCATAAAGGAGTAAGAATGATTAAGTTGGGAAATCTTGGCTATCGGGTGCAGCTTCATACCAACGACGAGGTTCAAGATTTGGCGGAAGCGTTCAACGGGATGATCGAAGGAATTGAGAATGCCAGAAAAAGAGATCAAGCAATTTCTCGCATGAAATCAGAATTTCTTTCTATTGCCGCGCATCAGCTTCGTACGCCTCTTTCTGCTATGAAATGGGGGCTGAACATGCTTTTGAGTGGAGATTTTGGCGCTCTGTTGCCTATACAAAAAAAATGGATTGAAAAAGAAGCCGAATCTAATAAGCGCATGATTACGCTTGTAAACGATTTGTTGAATGTCGTAAAAATTGAAGAAGGTGGGTTTAGTTACCTATTTAAAAGTGAGTCGTTCGCGGATCTGATTGTTTCTGTCGTAAAAGATATTCAGGTCTTAGCTGAAAAGAAAGATACCAAGATAGTGCTAGACATGCCGAAAGAAAAATTTCCTCCTATCTCAATGGATATAGGTAACATGCGTCTTGCTTTGGCAAATATTTTTGATAACGCGATTTCTTATACAATGCCCGGAGGCACAATAACAACGCGTCTTTTAACACAAAACGATTCATTGCTGGTTAAGATTAGCGATACGGGGATCGGAATTTCCGAGGATGAGAAAAAGAGAGTATTCACCAAATTTTTTAGGGGAGTAAGGGCGATTCGTTTAGAAACCGAGGGTAGCGGGCTTGGCTTGTTTATCACCCAGAATATTATTAGAAAGCATGGCGGGAAGATATGGATTGAATCTGAAGAAGGCAAGGGAACTGCGGTTTACTTCTCATTACCTTTTAAAAATAAAAGGTGATGAGTGTGTTTCGTAACCATAAGAAAACCGATTTTGCCAAGATTACAGCCGAACAAATTTCAATGATTGAATACTTAATCAATTCGCGCCCTAGAAAAAGACATTACGGTCGAACACCTTATGAGGTAACAGGTGGTGCATTAAATTCTTAAATGTAGCTAAGAAAGAATTGCGAAAAAGAAAAACCGCGAGCCGTATGAAAACAGCAAGCGGTTTTAATCCTACAAATATTGGGCATTGTTGCCGTTCTTGAGATCGTCCAGAAGATCGTCCAGATATAGTTGCACTGCAACGAACGATCCCCTAACAACAGCTCACTGAAAACTAATGCTGGCATTTAGGGAATACTTCCCTCTAATCGGGCTGCCAGCAAGCTGACAGCCCTCATGTTTTTGCTTGTAAATTTGTGTTTGAATTACGGAGTTGCACCGGCCGCGGGAGCGGCGGCGCCTTCCTCGGCGGCCAATGCGCGATTGACCGCGCTCAAGTACGCTTTGGCGCTGGCGACAATGATATCAGTAGAAGCGCCCCGACCCGTGTAAATCTGGCCGTTCTTCTCCACCCGCACCACCACCGTGCCGATGGAGTCCAATCCCTCGGTCGCGGCCTGCACGTTGAAGTCCACCAGCTTGACGCGGCTGCCGATTACCCGGTCAATGGCCTTACACACGGCGTCCACCGGGCCGTTGCCCACCGAGGCATCGGTGAACTTCTGCCCGTCGGGGCCAATGAGCCGCACGGTGGCGGTGGCGACGTCATCGTCGCTCCCTGCGAAGTGGATATGGTCTAGGTGGTAGCTGATGGGTTCGGTGGCGGCCCGATGCTCCTCGTCCATCAAGATTTCCAGGTCGCGGTCGGAGACTTCCCGCTTCTTGTCGGCCAACACTTTGAAGGACTCGAACACCTTGTTCAAGTCCTCGCGGCCCAGGCGGTAGCCCAGGGCTTCCAGGCGCGACTGCAACCCGGCCCGCCCGCTGAGCTTGCCCAGCACCAGCCGGTTGCTGGGGACGCCCACCCGCTCCGGCTGCATCACCTCGTAGGTGGCGCGGTTCTTCAGCACCCCGTCCTGGTGAATGCCGCTGGCGTGGCGGAAGGCGTTTTCGCCCACCACCGCTTTGTTGGCCTGCACCGCCATGCCGGTGATGCGGCTCACCATGCGGCTAGTGGGGTAAAGCTGGGTGGTGTCCACCCCCATTTCCACGTTAAACAGGTCTTTGCGGGTGTCCAGGGCCATGATGATTTCTTCCAGGGCGGCGTTCCCGGCCCGCTCGCCGATGCCGTTGATGCAGCCCTCCACCTGGCGCGCCCCGGCTTCAATGGCGGCCAGGCTGTTGGACACGGCCAGGCCCAGGTCGTTATGGCAGTGGACGCTGACGGTCACTTTGTCCACACCGGGCACGGTTTCCCGAATCTCCCGCACCAGCATGGCGAAGTTGGAGGGGATGGCGTACCCCACCGTGTCGGCGATGTTGATGGTGGTGGCCCCGGCCTTGATGACCGCCGCCAGCATTTGGAACAGGTACTCTTTGGTGGTGCGCGTGGCGTCCATGGGCGAGAACTCCACGTCGCTGCAATACTTTTTGGCCCGCTGCACCATCTCCACCGCCTGGCCCAGCACGGCCTCGCGGTCTTTTCGCAACTGGTGCAAAATCTGGATGTCCGAGGAGGACAGGAAGACGTGGATGCGGGGCGACTCGGCGTGGCGCACCGCTTCCCACGCCTGGTCAACGTCGTTGGCGACGGCGCGAGACAGGGAGGCGATAACCGGCCCCTTGACCTCTTTGGCGATGTTGGTGACGGCGCGGAAGTCGCCCGGCGAACTGGCGGCGAACCCGGCCTCGATGATGTCCACTCTCAAGCGGGCCAACTGCCGGGCAATCTCCAGCTTCTCGTCCTCGGTCATGCCGATGCCCGCCGACTGCTCGCCGTCGCGCAGGGTGGTGTCCAGAAACTTCACTCGCTCTGCCATGATACAATTTTGCTTTCGGCACCCAAAGCATTCTCCTTTTTCTTATTTTGTTGTTAATGTGCCGACGATTACGTATTCCGCTTTCCCACATACACAATCGTCGAAACAAACAAAAACTCCCCGATTGACTCGGGGAGTGTAAGCGTTAAAAAGATTTTGGCTAGTTGCCAGATCTCCAGCGCGAAACACTCCCCATATTCAAGAGGAGCAACAATCCCAACAACAAATTTTTTCGCGTTTGAGAATTACTCATAACACTGTTTATATACCAAACCACAAGATATTGTCAAGAAAAAGCGGCCAGGATGTATGCCTGGTCGCACGTTGCCGTTCATCAATGAACTTTTATTTCCGGCCATTCATGGCCGCTTGCGCACGCGCCCGGTCGTTGTGAATCACAACAGCCATTTTCATAACCTCTCGGGAACTCGCGAATACTCCCATGGCTTCAAGCCGTTTCTTGGCGACATCCCTTAATTCCGCCGGAACGTCATTTTCCGTTTCCCAATCCCTTGGGTTCTTTGCTTTAATTTGATCTGCCATACATCCTCCTGCCAGTTCTCTGGCGTCTTGGGGTAGGTTTTAGATACCAACTTTAGCCGCGCTCGTCAATGACTTGGGCCTTCGGAATGAAATTCCGAAGGCCCTTCTTTCTCACCTCCCATTTACTTGATACGCTTGTGCGTAGCCCGGAGACACGAACCCCAAATCGTTACCGTAGAAGCAACGTACCGCAATGAAGCAAGCGCGGCTTGCATCACAGGATCTTCCCGGTGTCCTTCTGCCTCCAGAATGAAGATATCCTTCCAGCAACCCATCGGATCGGGGCGCGACTCCACTCGTCGCAAATTGATGTTCAGCGAAGAAAAACAACTCAATGCCCTTTGAAGAAGGCAAGGCTGATCTTCGTCGTCGAATCCGAAGGAAAGATAGGTAATATCTTGCCCGGTAACACCGGGCAGCACACCACTTACCTTGCCAATCATAACGAAGCGGGTTTCATTGTGTGAATTGTCTTGAATCCCGATTTTGATTGGCACAATCTCTCCTTCGTAGAGTTTCAGAACGCTCTGGGGCGCAATTGCCGCGGCGGGAACAGAGCTCCCCAACATGTCTGGCACAGCAGCAACCGTACTATTAGATTCAACGGTTCTCGTGTTCGGAAGGTTACCGTTTAGATACCTCCGGCATTGACCTAATGCTTGAGGATGGGAATATACCACCTGAACATCTTCCAGGGTGTACCCCGGACGAGTAACCAATACATGGTTAATTGGCAATACGAATTCCTCCTCAATTTGTACCAGTGCTCCGCAGGCAATCAGTGCCATCATGGTTGGATTAACAGGCCCCTCCCCGCTGTTCAGGATTGGAACTATTCCTTTCTGCACTTCCCCAGACAAAACTGCCTTGAACACCTCTCCAATAGTGGGATAGAATAGCAATTCGCCTTCTACCCCCATCATTTGTTTCGCTGCCTGACTGCTGTAAGTTCCATCGGGGCCCAGAGTTGCATGGATAATTTTAGAATTAGAAACAGTAACCACAGGTACGCCTCCTTTAAATGAGCTACATCTTTAGATATGCCAGGATTACATTGATTTCCTGGTGAAGACTCTCTTTGCCAAAGAATCCAGCACCAAAAAACCAGCCCCTTGCGAAGGGCTGGCGTGAGATTCT
>MHTV01000004.1 GCA_001823215.1 Candidatus Wildermuthbacteria bacterium RIFCSPHIGHO2_02_FULL_45_25
TGATACATTCCCACAAAATGATTTTCTTGGATGACGAGGAAATTGCTGTTGTTACGAAGAACGGATTGGAGGTAAGAGATATTCAGAATAACAAAAAAGAAAAACAAATAACGGAATTAGACTGGGATGTTCAGGAAGCGCAAAAGGGCGGGTATGAGCATTTCATGCTCAAAGAAATCATGGAACAACCCGAAAGCATTGAGAATACCATGCGAGGGCGTGTGATCGCGGAAGAAGGATTAGCTCGCTTGGGAGGATTGGACGAGAAGGAAAAAGCTCTTCGGGAAATCGAGCGCATGAATATCATCGCGTGCGGCACGGCTTACTACGCTGGCATGGTGGGAGAGTATATGCTTGAAGAATACGCGGGGATTCCCGTGGATGCCGATATTGCTTCGGAGTTCCGCTATCGCAAACCGATTTTGGACGCAAAGACCGCGTCATTGTTTGTTTCTCAATCTGGCGAAACGGCTGATACCTTTGGAGCTTTGCGGGAAGTGAAGCAGAAAGGAGGACTTGCTCTGGGGATTATTAATGTGGTGGGGTCTTCCATTGCCAGAGAAATTGACGCGGGCGTGTATAACCACGCGGGGCCGGAAATTGGAGTCGCTTCCACGAAGGCGTTTACTTCTCAAATGACATCCTTGGCATTGCTCACGTTGTATTTGGGAAGGCAGCGCGAGATGTCTTTGGTTACGGGAAAGAAAATCGCAGGCGAGCTTTTGGCCTTGTCTGCATTGGCGCGCAAAGTTTTGAGTCAAGCGTCAATGGTGGAGCAAATCGCTCACACCTACAAAGACGCGGAGAACTTTTTATACATAGGAAGAAAATATAATTATCCGATTGCGCTGGAAGGCGCTTTGAAACTCAAAGAGGTTTCGTATGTGCACGCGGAAGGATACGGCGCGGGCGAAATGAAACACGGCCCCATTGCTTTGATTGATGAAGAATTTCCCACGATGGCGATTTGTCTATCAGACAGTGTGTACGACAAAATGATTTCAAATGTTCAGGAAATCCGGGCGAGAAAGGGGAAGGTGATCGCGATCGCGACCGAGGGAAATGATGAAATCAAAGAGGTCGCGGACGATGTTATTTATATTCCAAAAGTAGCGGAAATGCTTTCTCCCATACTGGCGGTGATTCCTCTGCAATTATTTGCGTATTATATGGCGGTTTCCCGAGGATATGATCCAGATAAGCCGCGCAACTTGGCAAAATCTGTTACCGTTGAATAATTATGAAACGACAAAAGCGCATCGTGGTTATAGGCGGGGGAACTGGAACGTATACGGTATTGAGCGGACTGAAAAAACACCGAGTCTATTTGACTGCGGTGGTTGCGATGGCAGATGACGGCGGTTCCACGCGGGTATTGCGGGAGGAATTTGGCGTTCTTCCGCCAGGATCGGTGCGGCCGGCGATGGTTGCGTTGTCTTCTGCGGAAAAATCGCTCGCGGATTTATTCAACTATCGCTTTGAAGGAAACAATGGATTGAGCGGGCATAATTTTGGAAATCTCTTTATCACCGCGCTTACCAAACAATTGGGAAGTTTTGAAAAAGCAATTGAAGAAGCGGGAAAGATTTTGGATATGAAAGGCGAAGTGATCCCTTCAACGCTGGACAACTGCACGCTTGTGGCGCGTTTGGAAAATGGACAGATTATTCGCGGCGAAACAAATATTGATGTGCCCCAGCATGACGGGTCTTTGCGCATTCAAGAGGTTTGGCTTGAACATGACTGCAAAGCAAATGGAAAAGCGGTTGAGGCAATTGAGAAAGCCGATATGATTGTAATCGGTCCCGGGGATTTATTCACGAGCATTTTACCCAACATACTGCTCAAGCCGATCGCGGAAGCAATACGCAAGAGCAAGGGAAAGAAGGTGTTCATATGTAATCTGATGACGAAGTTTGGAGAAACGAACAATTTTACCGCGTTTGATTTCGCGAAGACTCTGGAACAATATATGGGGCAGGGAGTGTTAACGCATATTATCGTGAATAAGAAGCGGCCTTCTCCCGCGAGAATTAAGAAATACGAAAAGGAACAAGCAGAGGTTGTCGAATACGACGTGAAAGCATTGAAGGCGAAAAAACTGAAAGTCGTGGAAGCGGATCTTGTGCGGCCGGTTGGTTTTATACGCCACGATTCCGATACATTAGCCACTATCTTATGCAAGCTGTAATTATTGCGGCCGGTGAATCCTCGAGATTTTGGCCGCTTAATAATAAACATAAATCCCAATTTTCTCTGCTCGGCCGGCCGATTTTGTATTGGACGCTGAAAGGGCTGGCCGAGAATGGCGTGAAAGATATTGTTATCGTGCAGAGCGCGAAATCTTCTCTTTCGGAGATGATGAAGAAAGAAAACGATTTGAATATCAAGTTGCGCTTTGTTGTTCAGAAAGAACCTTTGGGAACGGGCAATGCTCTCTGGCAAACGAGGGAGTTGATGAAGGGATCATTTCTTGTAGTATGGCCCAACAAGGTGAATTCCGGAACATTGGTAAAGCAAGTCAAAGAGGCAGCGGAGAAAGAACACGCGGATGTGGTTTTGGTAGGAGCTTCCTCGGCAGAGGTTGCTGACTATGGAGTTATCCGCTTTGATGGAAATGGCAAACCAGTTGAGATTATTGAAAATCCAAGCAAGGGAGAAGAGCCGTCGAACACGAGACTGTTGGGTTTGAGATATATTACTCCCGATTTCTTCACATATTACGAACAATTAGGGGCTCACCACGAAGCTGATTATGTGGATGCGACCAACCAGATGATCAAGGAAAAGAGAACAGCTCTTGTGCAAACCAACCATGAAGAGCCCACGCTCAAGTATCCTTGGGATGCGTTTCCTCTCTTGGGCGCGTTGATGAATTCCTCAAATTTTGCAAACTCCATTGATAAAACTGCTAAGATCGGGAAAAATGTTGTAATCGAAGGAAAAGTAATGATCGGCAGGAATGCGGTCATTAAAGACGGAACTATGTTGCGCGGGCCGATATACATTGGAGACAATTGCGAGATTGGCTACCATAACGTATTGCGCGGGCCACTAAACATGGAACATGACGTGAAGACCGGCGCGTTCATGGAGCTGAAGCATTCGATTATTCAACAAGGAACACATTTTCATTCAGGGTATGCGGGCGACTCGATCATTGGAGAACGTTGCAGATTCGCCGCCGGGTTTATAACTGCAAACCGCAGATTTGACCGACAACCCGTCCGGACAATCGTGAAAGGAGTAAAGACCGAGACGCGGTTAGAAGCGTTTGGAATTGTTGTCGGGAATGGAAGCATATTTGGTATTCTTGCGAGCTCTATGCCCGGAGTAATGGTTGGATCCGGATGTCAGATCGGGCCGGGGGTAATGCTTTCAAAAAATGTTGCCGATGGAGAGGGCTTGATGAAAAAGGAATAATAAGATAGAGTAAACGCAGGAAGAAATTTTCTGCTCTTTCCAGCACCCCTGATTGGCTCTGGTGGTTCTCCCCCGACCTCCTAGCGCCCAATCAGGGGTATTTTTTTAATCAATGACGAGATTTGTTGTTCGTAGTATGATGGCGCTATGAAGCGTTTGGCTTTAACCGAGGAGAATGAAGCGAAAGTGGCGCAGGAAGTAATCGAATTGCTCGATCAAGGGTTTGTGTTTGTTTGCCCTACAGATACGGTGTATGGGCTGGTGGCGGATGCGACCAACCCAAAAGCGGTTGAGAAAATTTTTCAGATGAAAGGAAGAGCAAGCGATAAACCGATTTCTGTTTTTGTGGCAGATATGGTGTCAGCAAAGAAGCTTGCCCGGGTGAATGCAAGGCAAGAAGCGTATATGGAAAATGTCTGGCCCGGAAAATTCACGGTAATTGTAGAAAGCAAGCATATCTTATCTGAAGGATTTGAAAAAGACGGGAAGATTGGCTTGCGTATTCCTGATTCTCGGTTTCTTGGTCTGCTTTTGAGGGAATATGGCAAGCCGTTAACGGGAACTTCGGCGAATATCTCGGGTATGCCTTCTTGTTCAGAATCCCAGGAAGTAATGAAGCAGTTCGAGAATCAAGCACTGTCGCCAGACGCGCTTATTGACGGGGGAGTATTGCCTATCTCGAAGGAATCAACTGTCGTGGATATCACGGGAAATGCGCCGAAAATCGTAAGAGCATAATATAAATACTTTTTGGACGACATGGTATAGCTTTTTCTTATAATTCAAAAAAGTAAGAAGTCGTAACGCGGTATGTTCTCTATGAAAACGCTTTCTGGAACTGATAAGCAAATCGCAGAACTTATAGCGCAAGAGCAAAAAAGGCAAGTTGGCACAATTGATTTAATCGCTTCTGAAAACTATCCATCTCGCGCGGTGAGAGAGGCAATGGGTTCCATATTTGGAGCAAAGTATTCAGAAGGCAGGCCGTTCCGCAGATATTATGCTGGAATGGAGTTTGTGGATACGTTGGAAACATTGGTGGAAAACCGCGTGCGCAAGGCGTTTGGTATTGACGAAACGTGGGCAGTGAATGTTCAGCCGTATTCGGGAAGCCCGGCCAATTATGCGGTGGAACGAGGGCTTTTGCAGCCGGGGGACAAAATCCTTTCGATGGATTTAAGCCACGGAGGACATCTTACGCATGGCTCGCCCGTAAGTTTGAGCGGGATTGATTTTAAGATTGCGCACTATATGGTGGATAAAACAACCTATCGGCTGAACTATGAAGAGATTGCGAAGCTTGCGCGTAAAGAAAAGCCGAGGATGATTATTACCGGATACAGCGCTTACCCTCGCGTGATTGATTTTGAACAATTCGCAAGCATCGCAAAAGAAGTTGGCGCGTATCTCATGGCTGATATCGCGCATATCGCAGGGTTAATTGTAGGGAAAGCTCATCCGTCTCCGTTTCCTCATGCGGACGTGGTTACCACAACAACGCATAAAACGTTGCGCGGGCCGAGAGGTGCGGTGATTATTTGCCGGGAAGAATTACGGAAACAAATTTTCATGAAAGTTTTTCCCGGCTTGCAGGGCGGGCCGCATAACGAAACAATCGCGGCATTGGGAGTGGCTCTCAAAGAGGCAATGTCTCCGGCTTTTGGCAGATATGCCAGGCAAATCGTGAAGAACGCGCAAGCTTTGGCGAAAGCTCTGCAGAACTATGGGTTTGAAGTGCTTTCCGGCGGAACCGATAATCATTTGCTGCTCATTGACGTGAGCAAGCGCGGCATTGCCGGAAAGGAAGCCCAAGAATTATTGGAAGCTGCGGGTATTGTCTTGAATCGCAACGCTATCCCGTTCGATGAACGCCCGGTGTTTAATCCTTCGGGGTTGCGCATGGGAACGCCGGCTGTTACGACACGCGGCATGAAGGAAAAAGAGATGAAACAAATCGCCAACTGGATTGATCTGGTACTGGGAGAACCAGCGCGCGCAGCTCAAGTAAAAAAAGAAGTCGCCACTTTCTGTCGCAAATTTCCCTTGCCCTAGTATGTTTTTCAAACAACAACAATCTTCGATGCTGAAGGGAGATGAAATCGCGCAGGAAAGATTGAATAAATTGCGCGGGCATATTACAGGAAAGGAGTTATCTCTTAGCGTGGTGAAGGTGGGTGATCATAAGGTTTCTTCTTCGTATATTCGCAAAAAACAGGAGGCAGCTGATTTTATCGGTGTCCGATTTGATGTGCGCCAATTCCCCGATTCAATTTCCCAGTTTAGTCTTATCAACGAGATTCGCGCAATCATTGAGTCAGAGGTAAACGCATGCATTGTCCAGCTTCCCTTGCCCACGGCAATACGCAGTCAGGATGTGCTTGATGCGATTTCTGTTGAAAAGGACGCGGATTTGCTTTCATCTGGCGCTTTTGGAAAATTCGCGTTAGGAACATCAAAGATTTTGCCGCCCACGGTAAAAGCTGTTTCCATCGCTCTGGAGAAAGCGGGAGTTCAACTCAAAGGAACTCGGATTGCGCTTGTGGGAACAGGACGGCTTGTAGGACTTCCTCTTGCTGTATGGTTGATGCGTGAGGGGGCAACCGTTCTGACGGCAAATGAATATACGGAGAACGTAACTGAAATCACCAAATCCGCGAATGTCGTCATATCGGGAGTGGGCAAACCAAATCTTATCAATCCTTCGATGGTAACAAACGGAGTGGTGTTAATTGATGCTGGCACGAGCGTGGAACAAGGTCAGGCGCGAGGAGATATTGACCCACGGGCATTCAAAAAGGCGGCTTTCTATTCTCCTGTTCCTGGAGGAATAGGTCCGCTTACGGTTGCGTGTCTTTTGGAAAACGTTGTTGAACTTGCAAAAAGATAAGGCGTATCGGCGGCAGGATATGTAGATGGGGAAAAAATGAAATGTTGGAGTCAAAAAATTACGCGTGGTACAATTCGTGGTGAAAGGAGATGTTTTGCCCAGCACGCGTCTTGAGCCAGAGTTGCAATCTCAAGGAGAGCAGACAGAAGGGGTGTTCCGGCGCGAAATTCAGCAGGACAGAAGCAATATATGATTTTATCGCTCCGATTATCATTCAGACGAGCCTGGCGCGGAATCTGGGCGGGCCGATCGGATATTCGCGCGTGGCGCTTTCTACCGAAAAAATTCAGGAGCGTCAACAACAGCTTGTGCTCTTGTACGCATGGAGCAGCATTCTGGTGTTCTTGCTTGCGGGCGTGGTTCTCATTTACCTGACAAGAAGATTGACCAAGTCCATTGATGCCTTGATGTCTGGAGTTCAACGCATTACGAAAGGAGACTTGCAAACGCCCATCAAGATTGCTTCGGCAGATGAAATGGGTCAGTTGGCCGCGGCGTTTAACCGCATGATGTTAAATTTGCATGAGGTTCGCGAACGGGATCGCGCGATTTCTCAAATGAAGTCAGAGTTTTTGACCATTACCGTCACCAATTACGCACTCGATACCATAAGCGGTGTTCTAAAGGAGGTTGCGGTATTGGCGGAAAAGAAAAATCTTCACATTGAGCTGCACGCGCCCAAAGAAGGTATCCCTTTACTGTTGATGGATACGGAGAAATTGCGTCTTGCGTTCAGCAATCTTGTGGATAACTCTATTCGGTACACTCTCCCCGGAGGGAAAATTACCGTAAGCGTGGAACAATAGCAGCGTAGTATTTTGGCGCAAGTGGCAGATACCGGCATTGGCATACCCAAAGAACAGCATCCCCGAATGTTCACGAAGTTCTTCCGTGCCGCAAACGCGATTCGTCTGGAAACAGACGGAAGCGGGTTGGGGCTTTTCATCGCAAAAAATATTATCGAAAAGCACGGAGGAAAAATCTGGATTGAATCTGAAGAGGGTAAGGGTACGACGGTATTGTTTACTTTGCCTCTGCAGGGGGAAATAAATCTTTTGCGGGAATAAGATGGAAAAAATTTGCCCCCACCACTGAAGAGTGGTGGGGGCTTTGGATGAGGGGGAAATGGGAAGTGGCTACTTCACGTCTTTAATTTCAGGAGCACCAATCCAAACAGATCTGGTGGCTTGGACGAAGGCCTGGAAATGAGGCGTTTCCATATGGCGATCGAGGGCCTCTTGGTCACGCCACTCCTCATCCACAATGAGGATGTTGCCCTCACGACGAGGTATGTAACGTATGCACCCCTCTTCTTCCCTTGAAGGAATGGCGAGGTTTTTCAATGCCTCCTCCGCCATCTTCGCGGACTCTTGCTGAACTGTGATACGGGCTTGGATCTTCTTGGTTGCCATAAACCCTCCCTAATAAAAAATGCTCCATCGTGAAGCATTTTTAACCTACACTAAAATTAGTTTCATGTCAATAAGTTCGGGGTTGGAGGATTGCGCCCAAATGCTTTGAATGCTACTGTGAGAAGCAACGATGGAGGGCAATATCCTCATAAAAAACGGCAAAGAAAAAAACCTCGAACTCAAATTTAGCTCGATTGCCGAGCTTTTGCGTTCACATGCCAGCCGCTTTGATTGCCGGGATGCGTTAATCTCCGTAGATGTGGATACCAAAGAGGAGTACGCGCTTTGCTACTCTGAAATTGAAAAACTTGCCTATCAGACGGCAAACTTTCTTTATAAGCAAGGTGTTGCCAAAGGAGACCGCGTGGCATTTGCTTTTCACAACACCGCTCTTATCTGTATCCTTGAATTATCGTGCGGATTGTTGGGAGCCGCGAGCGTTCCCTTGGATGTGAAGCGAGACGCCAAGGAGCGCAAGATTTTCAAACTTCAGGATTCTCAAGCAAAAATGGTGATTGCGCGGATTGAGGACGAAGCAATTGCGCAAGAGTTCTATGAAATTGCAAACGCGCATCCTCTGTGTAGGCAAACTCTTGTGAAAAATGACCAAGAATTTTTTGAGAAGGTTCAACAATTTCCAGAGAAAGCGCAATTTCAAGGCGCCCATTCTGCCGAACAAGAATATATTCTTTTGTATACGTCAGGCACAACCGCAAATCCCAAAGGCGTTCCTTTGTCATTACGCGCGTGCATGGCAAATGCGCAAGGAATTGCGCAATGGCAAAACATGGACGAGAAAGATCGTTTCTTGATTGTATTGCCTTTGCATCATATCAACTCAACCACCATGTCTTTGGCAACATTGGTTATGGGTGGGACAATTATTTTGATGTCGCGTTATTCTGCCTCCCAGTTTTGGGGTATAGCCGCAAAGGAACAAGCAACCCTCACAAGTGTGGTGCCGACTATTCTTCATGATTTGCTTGCTCGCAAAGATGAGTTCCTTGCAAAAAATTTGTTACTTTCTTTCAAGCGCATCTTAGTTGGTTCTGCTCCCGTGTTGCCCGAAGAAACCTTGCGTTTCATGGAATGCTTCAGCGTAGATGTGGTGCAGGGATATGGCCAGACCGAAACCGCGTTGCGGGTAACAGGAGTTCCGGCGGATTTGCCGCGCGATTTCTATCTTGAGCTTGTAAGGACAAATAGCATCGGAAAAGAATTGGCATGGTGCAATGTCGCGATTCTCAAAGAAGACGGCTCTATGGCAGGAGAGAATGAAGAAGGCGAAATTTGCATCAGAGGGCCGGTGTTGGGAGAAGGATATTTGAACAGCCAAGAAGAGACTGCCGCGGCGTTCCGTAAGGGCTGGTTTCATTCCGGAGATTTGGGGTTTTGGAAGCAAGTCAACGAAGAGCAGTATTTTTTCATCAAAGGACGCATCAAAGAAATCATCATCAAAGGAGGCGTGAACATATCCCCTTCCGCAGTGGAGGACGCGCTTTTGAAAAACTTTGATGAATTGGACGAGGTCGCGGTAATCGGTTTTGAAGACAGCCGCATGGGAGAAGAGATCGCCGCGGTGGCAACGGTTCAAAAGAGCGTATCGCAAGAAAGAGCGAAAGAGCTGGAAACACAGATTGTGCGGCTCGGCCTTGAGGGCAAGATCGAGGGATTGTCTCGTTATGAATCTCCGGTGAAGGCGTTGATTGTTAAAGAAAATTTGCCCAAAACTTCCACCGGAAAAATTCAGCGCGTAAAGGTAAAAGAAATGGTAAAAGATGCGCTTGCTGTTGAAAAATCTTCTCACCCCTATTGCCGGCTTATTCTTCCTGCCGAAGATAGCATGCTTAAAGAGGCAGTAAGCATCAACAACGAACGGTGGAGTATTCCTTCGAGCTTTGACGAATTTCGGCAACGGAGCAAAAATGGGTATTTGGTAGGTGTGTTTGATGAACAAGGAGTTCTGCAGGGGTCCATCAGTTGTTTGCAGGCAACCAAGAAAGATTTGATGAACTGGAAAACATGGAATGAGGCGACTGCGAATGGAACGCTTTCGACGAGTAATCCTGCGGGAGATATCTTGCTTTGCGCGGCGATTTCGGTGCGAGCAGGAGCGCTTTCTCAATCAGAGCAAACATTGGCGCATACGGCAGACGCAATTTTGGAAAAGCGGTTTGGAGTCGGGCAAGAGGGAGAGGAACAATTACAAAAATTTGCCGCCGATAGTATTGAAGAGTATGCCAAATCGAATTTGGATAATGTTCTGCGTTTTCACAGGAAAGCAAAAGGAGGGTTTGCCGCGGGAGCCGAAGTTATCGAAATAATGCCCGAAAGCCGGCCGGAAGACAAAGATGCCTTGGGCTACAACATTCTCATGGAATATCCGCGTTTGGAAAAAGAAATCCAAATCCGCAAGACACCAAACGCGCATTTGAGCACGATGCTTATTGAACACGCTATGACCATTGCGAAAGAAAACGGCTGTACTCGCGTGCTTGCCTTCTCGCGTCCCGCGCAACTTCGGCTGCATATTGCGAAAGCATTTGACGAGACTTTGCCGTTGGAAATACGGGAGAAAGAAGCATTCGCGAAGTTGGTTCATCGCGTTCAATAGACACGCAACATCGCGTGTAGTTCGTATCATTTACTGGTGGTCCCTCGGAGGCCAGCCCCATCCGTAAAGTCTGGCTTTAAAAAATCACTCCGTGGATTGTCTTTCAAGTATTTTATGTATTCTTTGATCGTAATATATTTTGATTAAGATTAATTCAATGCCCAAATGGCGTAGTTTAGATACATTGCGAAACTCACCCATGCAATGTAGGGTACCAAAAGCCACGCGGCTGGTTTGGAGATTTTTGCAAAAGCGATAATCGTGGCGAGGATGGCGAGCCAGAGGAATACGATTTCAATGAGCGCACCGCCAGGACTATGCAAACCGAAAAAGATAATTGACCAAAGTGTGTTCAAGACCAGCTGAACCCCAAACAATATCAACGCAACTCTAATCCCTTTCTTTTTATCCTTTGTAGACTTGGCGTAGGAGGACCAAACAAGGAAGGCCGCGATACCCATAAGCGCGAACAATGTCGTCCACACCGGACCAAACACCCACGAGGGCGGATTGAGAGCCGGCTTCACAATCTCGGCGTACCAGCTTGATTGAACCGCCGGCGCGGTAAATATTGAGCCAATAATTTCCGCTCCCAGCGAAACGCCAACGGCGATGACTAATTTGAAAAAGTTATTTATACGCATAGATTGGGGTTTTGATTCGGGTTCCACAGTAATCTAAGCTGTCAATAAAAACATCGACAAAGGCATCTCTAGAATTGGTTGTTCGATTTTCCAGTCTTCCTTTGTAACCAAAATGCCAAAGTTATTTTTGCTTCCTTGTGTTTCCAAAAATGCGCGGATTGAATCACGATGACGACTATCCGTTTGGTTTTTATACGCAATCTCAATCGGCACCACGCGACTTCCGACTCGCGCCACAAAATCAATTTCTTGTTGACCGCTTGACTCACGATAATATGAGATATCCGAAACACCAGGAAATAACCGAATCACATTGTGGGCAAGAGTTTCTGCAATTCTGCCGCGCTCTTCTCCTTCAAGCGAAGTAACAATTTTTGTTATTCCTTGCATCAACACAAGATCAGCTGCATATAGCTTCGCATGTGTCGAACGTAGACGCACCGGCTTGCCGGTAAAACGATCCACCTTGCGAATTAGCTCTGTTTGCAGGAGAAGCGGCAATGCTTCGGTAAGTGTTACGCGCGTCGTATGGATAAGCGACGCTAATTCTTCAAGATTATATTCTTGGCCTGTCCGAGCAAAAGCGTAGCGCAAAA
>MHTV01000005.1 GCA_001823215.1 Candidatus Wildermuthbacteria bacterium RIFCSPHIGHO2_02_FULL_45_25
GGAAGATCATCAACCAAAAGTTACCCCGGGGATAACAGGCTGGTAGGGCCCGCGAGTCCATATCTACGGCCCTGTTCGGCACCTCGATGTCGGCTCATCACATCCTGGGGGGGCAGCACCTCCCAAGGGTTTGGCTGTTCGCCAATTAAAGTGGTACGTGAGCTGGGTTCAGACCGTCGTGAGACAGGTTGGTCTCTATCTACCGCAGGCGTTGAGTTTTGAAGAGATTCGTTTCTAGTACGAGAGGACCGAAACGAACTAACCTCTGGTGTACCAGTTGTCCTGCCAAGGGCATCGCTGGGTAGCTAAGTTGGGAACGGATAAGCGCTGAAAGCATCTAAGCGCGAAACCGCCTCTAAGATGAGAACTCGAAGATCCCTCGAAGATGACGAGGTAATAGGCTTTAGGTGGAAGCTCCGCGAGGAGTGAAGCCAAGAAGTACTAAGGATCATCGCAATCGAAATTAGCTAGCAATAAATGATCGCTTGAAAAGAGCGCCTCGGTGGCGGCTATACTGGAGTTGTCCCACCCGTTCCCATTTCGAACACGGAAGTGAAATGCTCCAAGGCCGATGGTAGTCCTAATAGGGCGAGAGTAGGTAGCCGCCACCGAGGCGCTTTTGTTTTCTTATAAATTTTGAATTACGAAACCAGTACATATAATGCTTTGAGAACGTTGGGAGCGCGACTGGCGCGAGCACAAGGAATTTTTCAGCAGAAACATATCCGTGTTCTCAAAACCTAACATTTGCTCGCTTCATAATTCAAAGTCATAAACCGGTTATTCAAAGTTGCATAGGAAAGTTTTCTCAACATATAATGAAACAATGAAGGTATTTAGCGCAAAAGGCAAAGTTGCGATTCTTATTTTTTTATTAGGCGGAGTTTTTGCGTTGAATTTGATCTCTCAAGAAGTTCGGAGTGTGATGTATAATCTTCTCTCTCCTATGCAAGAGGCAGTGTGGAAAGGGTCTGGGGGTATGCAGGATTTCGCGATTGGGTTATTCCATGCCGGGAATTTGCGCAGCGAAAATGAAAAACTTCGCGATGAAAATCTTCAGCTTGTTCAGGAGCTTGTTCAATTGCGGGTAATCGCGAAAGAAAATGCCGAATTGCGATCCGTGTTGGATGCGGGGCTGCGAGAAGAATTTTCTTTACTGCTTGCGCCGATTGTCGGCAAACTCATTGGGGAAGATACCATTCTTGTTCGGTTGCCGGAAGGCAAAGAAGTAAAGGAGGGAACAGCAGTCATTACAGCGGGCCGTGTCGCAGTTGGAAAGATTGTTCAGGTGGCGGGAAGAATCGCTCGTGTGCAGCTTTTGTCCCATGACCAAGTAAAAACCGATGTGGAAATCCAGAAGAATAGCGCTCAAGGCGTTTCTTCAGAGCATATCCTTACGGGCGTGGCGAAGGGACAAGGCAGGGGAGCGCTTTTTCTTGATCTTGTTCCACGGGACGAGATGCTTGAACCAGATTCTATTCTGGTAACAAGCAATTTGGGAGATGTGTTTCCCTCGAGTTTTTTGGTTGGACAGATTGAGAATATCCAAAAGGATGACGCGGCTCCTTTTCAGCAGGCGACTATTAGATCTTTTTTCGATCTTCAAGACACTCAAGCAGTTTTTCTTATGACTCCGCTATGATAAAATATATAAGCATGCTTTTGGCGCTTTGTATCGTGTTTCTTGTTATGCAAACAAGCATGTTGGCGCGGTTTGGTCCTTTTGGATTTACCGCCAATCTGATAGCGTTTGTTGTTTTTTTTACGATTATTACGGGAAAACGCCGAAGTCCGTATGGATTAACCGCCGCTTTGTTCGGAGGTATATTGCTCGATTTTTTTTCTGAATTACCTTTTGGTGTTTGGACGGGCGGATTCTTCAGCGTTTGGGTTTTCATTAGCTTGATTCTTAAGTCGCATGTTCAGATTCCCTTTTTTGAGAAACAATAAAAGTTCGTATTATTCGCAAGATGAGATCGAAGTTCAAGATATTTTCTTGGATAAACTAGCCCAAGATAAGGAAAGTCTCGAAAGCGGATATGACGAAAAAAAACTGGAAGTTCCTCTCTCGCGGTGGATTTTGCGCGGGATCGCTTGCGTGTTCGCGCTGGCGCTTCTGATATTTTTTGGCAAGACCCTCTATCTGCAAGTTGTGCTTGGACAGGAACTGCAAGAAATGGCCAAGGAGAATACGATTCGCATGTTGCCTTTGCGACCGGGCCGGGGGATCGTATATGACGCTTCCATGGTACAGCTCGCCTTTAACAAACCAAGTTTTGATTTTGTGTGCGATAAGCGATATTTGCCTACCAATCGGGAGAAATTAGATACGGTCATAAGAGACATCGCTTCCTATTTTTCGCTTTCCTACGAGGATTTAAAAGAGCAACTTAAAAATTTTGAGGAAAATGAAATGCTTATCGCAGAGAATATCTCGCATGAGCAATTGATCTTAACGGAAACGCAGGAAGACAAATGGCAGGGTTGCCAATCTCAACAGAATACGATTCGTTCGTATGTAACGGACGCGGGGCTTGCGCATATTTTGGGGTATACGGCGAAGATTTCTCCGGAAGAATTAAAAAACCAAGATGGATATTTTGTTACCGATCAAATCGGAAAAACCGGAATTGAAAAATCATATGAAGCAGTCTTAAGAGGCAATCCCGGCCTGCGGTTTATCAAAAAAGACGCGAGAGGGAATATTGTGGAAGATCAAGGAGAGGTTGGGTCTGAAGCGGGGGGAAACGTGATGTTATGGGTTGATCTTGAGCTCCAGAAGAAAATGGAAGTGGAACTCAAGAAAAGCATGGAAAAGGTAGGAAGTAAAAAAGCCATTGCGATTGCAATGGATGTCAATACGGGAGGGGTGCTTGGAATGGTGAGCATTCCGTCCTTTGATAATAACATTTTTGCGCGAGGGATTACCGAGAAAGAATATCAAGAGATTATCAATAATCCGACAAGTCCCCTTTTTAATCGCGCGATCGCGGGAATGTATCCGACTGGTTCCGCGATTAAACCTCTAATGGCTTTAGGCGCGCTTGAAGAGAAAGTGATTGATCCGAATCAGAATATTTTGACGGAAGGATATCTGGAAATCCCCAATCAATACGATCCTTCCATTGTCTATCGTTTCAACGACAACAAGAATCATGGTTGGGTTGATATGCGCAAAGCATTGGCGGTATCAAGTAACGTGTATTTTTATATCATCGGCGGGGGATATAAAAATTTGAACGGATTGGGGCCTTCCCGAATTGAGCAGTATCTCTCGCTTTTTGGATGGGGTAAAAAAACCGGAATTGACTTGCCGGGCGAGAGCGACGGATTAATTCCAAATCCCGAATGGAAGCAAAGGGTAAAAAAAGAAGGATGGTGGGATGGCGATACCTATCAACTTTCGATCGGCCAGGGAAACCTGCTTGCTACTCCTCTGCAGGTGGCGTCTGCTTTCGCGGCAATCGCAAACGGAGGCACACTATACGAACCCCAGATGGTGAAAGCAGTCATTGGCAATGGGAAAAAAGTTGAAGAATATAGGCCACTCGTGGTAAAGGAAAATATAGTGAAGCGAGAGAATATTCAAGTGGTAAAAGAAGGATTGCGGCAAGCTGTTACATCGGGGTCATCCACTATTCTCAATCAGGTATCGGTTCCCGTGGCTGCCAAAACAGGAACTGCGCAAACCGGCCGCAAGGACGAGAACGGCAAAGATTATTTGTACAGCTGGGTTGCGGCATTTGCTCCTTATGACAATCCGAAAATTGTAATTACGGTAATGGTCGAAGATGCCAAAGAGGGAAGCATTGCAGTGCTTCCGGTGGCGAAAGATGTGTTGAACTGGTATTTTAGCAATAAACAATAGATTCAAAATATGAGTAAATATGTAACGAAGGAAGGGCTTGAGAAACTGAAAGAAGAACTCGAGTACCTGAAAACAACAAAACAACAAGAAATAGCGGAGCGTCTTCGACGCGCGATTTCTTATGGAGATTTGAGCGAAAATTTCGATTACGCGGACGCCAAAGAACAGCAGGCGATGTTGCAGGCGAGAGCCGCTGAACTTGAAGATGAAATCCGCGAGTCGAAAGTTGTGGGAGATCAGGAGAAATCAGGAAAGGTGCAAATCGGCTCGGCTGTGGAAGTGGAAATAAACGGCGGCAAGATGAAGTTCTATATCGTAACCGGAAATGAAGCGGATCCTTTAGTCGGGAAGATTTCTGCGGAATCTCCGATTGGTTCGGCCTTGCTGGGCAAGGAAAAAGGAGAAACAGCGGAAGCTAACTTGCCCGCGGGACCCACGAAATTCAAGATTCTCGATATTGAATAGGTGTTGTGTGATTTATCGAGAATTTGGCTTCTTTTCTTTTCCGTGAGAATGTAATACAATTGAGTGAGTAAAAGCTCACCACTCCAAGGAGGGAGTAATATGGATCTGAAGGATATTCCCTTGATCGTGTTTGGATCGCATACGTATTAGGGGTAGTTGTGGTTCAGTTCATGGCTTGGAAAATGGATCACTAGCGAATGGAGAAGAAGGATAGTTATTTGCTGCTTTTCAGATTTTTGGAAAGCAGCTTTCTTTTTGACCGGAAGGCAATAGTAGAGTAAAATCCCAATATATGGCGACATTTGAAGAGTTACAACAAGAGCGGTTTAAGAAATTAGAACGGATGCAGAAGGCCGGTATTTTGGCGTATCCCGCGCAGGCAAAAAAAACGCATTCGATTGCGCAGGTACTTGAACGGTTTGATGACTTGGCAAAAGCAGAAACAGAAATTTGTATTGTAGGAAGAATCCGGGCAATCCGCGGCCATGGAGGTTCTACCTTTTTGAATATTGAGGACGAAAGCGGAAGTATGCAGGCGTATCTGAAAAAAGATCGCGTGGGAGAACAACAGTATGATTTTTTCCTGGAGACCTTTGATATTGGAGATTTTGTTCAGCTTCGAGGAGTGTTGTTTACCACAAAAAGAGGAGAAAAGACGTTGGAAATCGCCGACCACAAGATTTTGGCAAAATCCTTACGGCCGCTTCCTGATAAATGGCATGGCTTGCAGGACGAAGAAGAGCGCTTCCGCCGTCGTTATTTAGATTTGATTTTCAATAAAGATGTTAAGGAAAAATTTGAAAAACGGGCGAAAATTATTTCGGGTGTTCGGGGGTTTTTGGATAACGAAGGGTTTGTCGAGGTGGAAACTCCAGTATTGCAAAGCATGTATGGAGGAGCTGATGCCCAGCCATTTATCACGCATATCAACGCGTTTGATTTGGATATGTATCTTCGCATCTCGTTGGAGTTGCCCTTGAAACGGTTGATCGTGGGCGGGTTTGAAAAAGTGTATGAAATGGGCCGCGTATTCCGAAACGAAGGCGTGGATCGCCAGCACAACCCGGATTTCACCATGCTGGAATTTTATTGGGCGTATGCTGACTACAAGGATTTGATGAAGCTTACCGAACGAATGTTTGAGAATTTGCTCACACAAGTATTGGGCACAATGAAATTGGAATACGAAGGCAAGGAAATTGATTTTACGCCGCCTTGGCCGCGTGTGGAGTACGGCGAATTGTTCCGCAAATATGCGGATATTGATATTCAGGCAATGAACCGAGACGCTTTGTTTGCCAAAGCAAAGAAACTTGGAGCAAAGGTGGATGAAACCTTTAGTAAAGCGCGCGTTGAAGACGCTATTTACAAAAAAGCAATCCGGCCGAATTTATGGGAACCCCAGTTTGTTATTCATCATCCTGCTGAAATGTTTCCGTTGGCAAAGACAAGAGAAGAAAATCCCGCACAAGCTGAAACTTTTCAGTTATTGGTTGCTGGTGGTTGGGAAATTGTGAAAGCATACTCTGAACAGAATGACCCTATTTTGCAGCGCAAAGCGTTTGAAGAACAAGAAAGTTTGTTCCGGAAAGGATTGGAGGATGCCCAGCGCATGGATTTGGACTTTGTAGAAGCATTGGAATATGGGATGCCCCCTACTGCCGGTTTTGGCATGGGGATTGACCGCCTTACAGCTCTACTTACAAATTCTCACTCCCTTCGGGAAGTGATCTTATTCCCGACGATGAAACCTCGGTAAAAGCAGGGAAATTGATTTTCCAAAGAAGAATGGTATAGTAAATATATGGTAAAAAAACTTGATCTTCAGCTTGCAGTAACATTTCTTCGGGAGGACAATAGGTATATTGCCTATTCTCCTGCTTTAGATTTGTCCACATCAGGTAAAACATTTGAAGAGGCGAAGCGAAGATTCAGAGAAGCTGCGCATATTTTCTTTGAGGAAACAATGGCAAATGGAACAATTACAGAAGTTTTACAAGAACTTGGATGGAAAAAAGTTCAAGCAAAATGGCAACCTCCGGTATTAATCTCTCAAGAATCTATTCCTATTTCCGTATGATATGCCGAAAATCGTTTCGATCAATTGGAAAACATTCGAAAAATTTCTCTTGTATGTAGGTTGTACCTTTGTGCGACAAAAAGGAGATCATAGAATCTATTCAAGAGATGGTTTAAAACGCCCGGTAGTAATTCCAAGGGATACGGAACTACCGGTATTTGTTATTAGAAACAATTTGCGTATTCTTGGAATTTCTCCTCAAGATTATGTAGAAATTCTTGAGAGAATTTAAGACGAAGTATATTCTTTTTATGCTAGACATTAAATTCATCAGAGAGAATCCGGAAAAAGTGAAAGTAGGGTGCAAAAAGAAGAATGCTGTATGCGACGTAGACGGTGTATTGGCATTGGATGAAAAGCGAAAAGAGGCAATGACAAAGATTGAAACGTTGCGTTCAGAGCAAAACAAGCTTGGCAAAGCCGATATTGAGAAGGCAAAGGAGTTGAAAAATCAAATTAAGGAGTTATATCCTGCGTTCAAAGACATTGACGAAAGGTTGAATGTTTTGCTTTTGCAGTTTCCGAATATGCCGTTTGACGAGGTGCCCGTGGGAAAGGATGAATCTGCGAATGTGCTGTTGAGAAAAGTAGGAGAAATCCCGCAGTTTGATTTTGAGCCAAAAGATCATATCGAAATAGGGGAGCAGTTGGATATTATTGACGTGGAACGCGGGGGGAAAGTGGCAGGTTCCCGTTTTGGATATTTGAAAGGGCCTGCCGCTTTGATGGAATTCGCACTGGTGAATTTTATTATGAAGCGTGGCGTGGAAGCAGGGTTTACTCCTATCGTGCCGCCGGTTTTTGTAAAGAAAGAAATGATGAGTGCTATGGGATATATTGATACCTCGCAAGATTTGGCTGAAAGATATTTTTTTGAGAAAGAGAATCTGTTTTTAGTTGGTACTGCGGAACAATCTGTGGGGCCTATGCATGCTAATGAAGTATTCGCAGAAAGCGATCTGCCCCGCAGATATATCGCTTTTTCTACATGTTTTAGGGAAGAAGCAGGATCGTATGGAAAAGACACCAAAGGAATTTTGCGAGTTCACCAATTTGATAAAGTGGAATTGTTTAGCTATACAACGCCGGAAAAATCGAAAGAGGAACATCGGTTTTTGATTGATTTTGAAGAACAGCTTTGGCGGGCGTTGCGAATTCCCTATCGGGTTATGCAGTTGAGCACGGGAGATATGTCGAGGCCCTCGGCTTCCACGGTGGATATTGAGGCGTGGCTTGCTGGCCAACCTGCGGAGGAAGGAAAAGGAAAAGGGCGATATCGCGAGGTGAGTTCGGCTTCCAACGTAACGGATTTTCAGGCGCGAAGATTGAACATTCGTTTTCGCAACAAGGAAAATAAAATGGAGTTTGTTCACATGCTCAACGCAACCGGCTTTCCGATCGGCCGCACGATTATCGCGATTCTGGAAAACTATCAGCAAAAAGACGGGAGCGTGCGGATTCCGGAAGTTTTACAAGAATATATGCCAATGAAAAAAATACCGGCCTAAAAGGTCGGTATTTCGCAGGATAAGAATTTCCTCTTACTTGTTGCGGTTGATGAATTTTCTTGCTTTCTGCATGAAATGCTTGCTGTTCTCAAGGGCTTGCGGCAGGAGAAGCCCGATCGCAATAAGCAGCAGGAATACTCCGAATTCCCTTACTGCAAAAGTTGCAATCAGGCATGCAAACCCGATGAGGGCGCATATTCTAATCATAAACTCCTACGGTTGGGGTAGCTCCCTGGTCTGGTGCTATGGCAGAGGTAAGGGAAGAGATAATGCATTCTCCCGAATCATTATTATTTCTTCCCTGCAAATTTTGAAGGTGCTAGTTGTACTTCCAATGGTATTGAACGTGCTGGGAAGTTGAAAGGCGACAATGTCCCCGGGGTCGTAGGTCTCAATAAACCAATGCTCCTGGTAGGCACTACAGGGCCTTAACCATGCGAGTCCGTTGGGAATATATACCCTGAAACGCACAACATTGAATTTGTCGTCGTTTATCCCGTGACTTTCGGTATACACCTCCTGAACGATGACTCCTTGGATCCAGCCAGGGAGGATTTGTTCGGTGGATTGCGCAAGGATAGCAGGAATTTTAGGGAAATCTTCCGGAGGAAGGTTTGTAACATCCGGTTTTTCGAACCATGTGAAGCAGCCGCCTGAAAGGAAAAGGAGTAGGGATGCCAACAGTGTGATCAAAGGAACATTTCTGGAATACCGACTCATAGTTTCCCCTCCACATCCAGCTTCTTTCGTGCTATGCTGGAGTATCAAGATAATACTAAATAAATGCGTAAATGTCAATATGGGAAGGTAATGTCCACACACATATGGCGGTTAAAACAGGAAATAGGGATTTCCCCATTTTTTTAAATGAATAAGTGCTGAATAATAACTTGCTGATATGCGAGAGATATTTCTTGAAATTAAAGAGCAACAGAAAGAAGATAAGATTATTTTCTATAAAGAAGCGGGGCAGGGAGTGGGATTCGTGATATTGCACGGCTGGGGGTCTTCTTCTGATCGCTGGGAAAAGATTGGTGATTTGCTTGCAGAGCAAGGATACCATGTGATTATTCCCGACTTGCCGGGCTTTGGAAAAACTGCCGCTCCAGAAAGCGTATGGGGAGTTCAAGAGTACGCGGAATTTGTAAGGAAGTTTGTTGAGCAGATTGGGTTGCAAAGATTTGTGTTGGCGGGACATTCTTTTGGCGGGCAAATCGCGGTTCAATTCGCTCATCTGTTTCCAGAGAAAACGGAAAAGCTGGTGCTGATGGGAGCCGCGGCGGTTCGGAGAAAGTTGAGCTGGAAACGAAAAGGTATTGTTGTATGCGCGAAAATAATCGGCGTCTGTTTGTATGTTATTCCCTCCGAAAAACTGCGTTTGAAGGTGAAGCAACGGCTCTCTCTGGCAATTGGAAGAAAAGATTACGCAAGAGCGCATGGCAGAATGAGAGATATCTTCCGGAAAGTTACGCAAGAAGATCTTCGGGATATTCTTGCGAAAGTAAAAACTCCCACAACGCTTATCTGGGGGGCAAAAGATCAAGCTACTCCTCTTGCGGATGGGAAACTGATGGCAGAGATAATGCCGCAAGCGGTTTTGAGGGTCATTCCGGAGGGAACGCACGCGCTCAATCTCCAGATGCCCGAGCGCCTCGCGCGGATGATGGCTGAATCTATGAAATAACTACGAATAACGAAATCATTTCGTTATTCACAGAGATAATGCCCCAGTGGATTCTTTTCACAATCTATGGAATATGGCTGGCACTTCCCGTATTCTGGTTTATAAGAACAGCAAAGATGCTGTTGTTTTGGTTATACCTTTGGCAACTGAAAGATTACCATGTCGGGAGATTTCTGGCGCATTTTTCCACTGCCAAAGGAAAGCAACTGCTCACAAGTAAACTTATCGCGGTAAAGCTCATCTTCCTTGTTTTTTTATTATTTGTGTGGGTTTCTGATTTGGAAGATGCTATGCGCGAAACATGGATTGCGGGATTTTTCGCTTTGACGATTGCCCTCTATGGCTTGGAAGGGATGAAAACTCTGGCGGATATGGCGAAGAGAAGATTGCTGCTTCCGGTATCCACAAAAAAGACTGTATTGCTTGGGCTTGTTCTTATTTTCTTTGAATTGGTATTTCTGGGCGTATTTCTTTCGCGGTTTGTTGAACATGGCGGCAACGAGGAAATGCTTTGGAATTTGGCGGTTCCTTTGGTTTTGGGATTGATTGCTTTTGATATTGCCGTTCCGTTTGCGGTTGCGGTGGTTGTGTTAGCCCTTCAGCCCTTTGCGGTAATGGCCCGCAATCGGATCATTCGAAAAGCGCACGCAAAAAGAAATTCTTTATCGCATCTGATAGTGATTGGGATTACGGGCAGTTACGGAAAAACAACTACCAAAGAAATTCTTTCGCATATTCTTTCAACAAAGTTTCAGGTGGCAAAAACTCACGAGCATCAGAATTCGGAGATTGGCGTGTCGCGAGCCGTGTTGAGCTTGACCGAGAGCGATCAGGTATTCGTATGTGAAATGGGAGCGTATAATAAAGGGGGAATCGCGTTGCTTGCAGGGATTGCAAAACCGCTCTATGCGGTGATAACGGGAGTGAACGAACAGCATTTGGCTACGTTCGGTTCCATGGAGAATTTGTTGAGTGCGGAAGGGGGAAAGGAATTAATAGCGGCTTTGCCTGAAAATGGAATGGCGGCGATCAATGGGAACAGCGCATTTATCTGGAAGGTATATCAAGAAATGAAAGAAAAGAAAAACATCAGGTGGAAGAAGGTTTTTTCCCGTCCAGATACGCAAATGCATGAGCGGGGCGTTGATCTTTGGGCCGAGAAAGTGCATGCTTGGAATGATCGGGTTACATGTGAGATTACCGAAAAAGGAGGAAAGCCGGTGCGGTTTTCGCTTCCGTTGATTGGCGCTCATCATGTGGAAAACCTTTTGCTTGCGTGTGCAGTTGCCCGAGACCTCGGAATGAGTCTGGAGGAAATAAGTAAGGCAGTGAATACACTTGGAATGGATGTAGCGGCGATGCGCCTTCTCAAGGGGGAAAACGATTGGGTGATCATTGAATCTACATATTCTGCAAATCCGGACGGGGTGATGGCGGCGTTGGAATATCTCAAGACGCTTGAATGGCAGGGAAGAGTTGTGGGAGATCAGCATCCCCATCGCTTTGTGGTAATGCCTTGTCTGGTTGAACTTGGAAGCAAAGCAAAAGAAATCCATCGGCGCATTGGCGAAGCATTGGCGCGCTCATGCGATGGCGCGATTATTACGACAAGAGATTATGTGGAGGAAATCCGGAAGGGGGCTGAAAGCGCGAATATGCATCGAACCGCTATTTTATATACCGAAAGCGGAGAAGAGATTTATAGGGAGCTTAAGAAGTTCGCAAAGCCCGGAGATGTGATTTTGCTGGAGGGAAGAGTGCCAAAGAGTTTGATGAGTTTGCTGGGGATTATATAAAAAGCGCCGCGTTGGTTTGCGGCGCCTATGCTTACCCGAATGATTATGATTATTTGCTCATTCGTCGAAGTTTTCTAGGATATGTTTTGCAAGGCATTCGCTACAACTTGCGCATTTGCCGTGAGGGCAGGTAACTGCGCAAGAAGAACCCTTAATAGGGATAGCAATGCTTGGGCTTGGATGAGATCGAGTATGAGAATCTTCAGGGTGGGCTTTTTCTGGTATAAGGTACAATTGGAGCATTACGTGCCCTCCTTTAAGGAAAGTATTTCTAGTATAACTGGACTTTTTATGATTTTCAATTCTTTTTCTATATTATTGCGGCCTATTTCCATATCTTTATCTCCAAATACCGAATCAGACGATACATGGTTGGCGTTTCGATTGCTTGTTCAGCCATGGAAATGGAAAACAGGAAGAGCGATTAAACATTTGGAAGAAAGTTTTCGTGTCTATCAAAAAGCGGATTATGCGATTTCTTTCAATAGCGGGCGTTCCGCTTTATTGGCGATTTTGAAATCTTTGGAGTTCGCGCAGAACGATCAAGTGTTTGTGCAGGCGTTTACGTGCAACGCAGTGCCGAATCCCGTGATGTGGGCGGGATTAACTCCTGTGTATGTGGATTGCCGCGAAGACGACTTCAATATGAACGAAGAGGATTTGGAGCGCAAAATTGAAGCAAGTCGACACGCGGGCAAAAATCCGCGCGCCGTTATTGCGCAGCATACCTTTGGAATTCCCGCGAATCTTGATGCGCTAGCTACAGTGTGCAAGAAACACAATCTAATCTTGATTGAAGACTGCGCGCATGCGCTGGGAGCGAAATATAAGGGAAACCTTGTGGGAACATTTGGGGAAGCCGCGTTTTTTAGTTTTTCTCGCGATAAGGTTATTTCTTCGGTGTATGGCGGAATGGCAACAACCAATAACGCGCTTTTGGCAAAAAAAATAAGAGCGTTTCAGCAGAAAGCGGGTTTGCCGTCTCTTTTATGGATTGCCCAGCAGTTACTGCATCCGGTGGCGATGAATTGGAAGATTTTGCCTTTGTACAAGTTTCCCGGGAAATATCTGCTGGAGATTGCTCAACGTTTGCATTTGTTATCGAAAGCGGTGCATTGGAAAGAGAAACAAGGCATGAAGCCGGGCTATTTCCCCAAAAGTTTGCCAAACGCGCTCGCTTTGCTCGCAGCTTATCAATTCACAAAATTGGAACGATTCAACGCGCATCGCAGGGAAATAGCCAAAATGTATCAGGAATCCTTGAGAGATCAAAAACTTATTCTTCCGGCAGAGTCAGGCGAACGTTCTGCGATTTATCTGCGGTATCCTGTGGGATACGCAAAAGCGCATTCTCTTATTCGTCATGCATGGAAAAAAAATCTTTTGCTTGGCGATTGGTACACTACGCCGATTGCGCCTTCAGATACAAGAGCGGAAAAGGTACAATATATGCGGGGAAGTTGTCCGGTGGCCGAAAAATTAGCCGGCAGGACATTTAATTTGCCGACGCATATTCGTATAACACCAAACGAAGTGAAAAAGATTATTGCATTTCTCAAACAGGAAATCGCAGAGAATGATGACCGTACAAATTATTGAAGACAAAAAGATATGGGAGGACTTTCTTGCAGATGTGCGGGATAAAACATTCCTGCAGTCTTGGAATTGGGGAGAAGTTGAACAGCGTATGGGAAATAAAATCTGGAGGTTGGGAGTGTTACAAAATAATCAGATCGTGTGCGTTGCTTTGGTTGTCAAAATCCGGGCGAGACGAGGAACGTTTTTATTGGTTCGGCACGCGCCGGTTCTGAAGATTTCAGATTCCGAGCTTCGAGATTTCCCAAAAGAAATCTTCATGGTTTTGATTTCGGAATTGAAAGCCATTGCGCAGAAAGAAAAAGCGGCGTTTATAAGGGTAGCCCCGCTTTTGGAAAAAAATGAGAAACACCTGAAAATGCTCAAGGAATTGGGATTTCGAAACGCTCCGATGCATGCGAACGCGTATGATGCCACATGGAAATTGGACATTACTCCTCCCGCAGATGAGTTACTCAAACAGATGCGCAAAACGACGCGGTATCTCATTAAACAGGCAGGAAAAAACCAGGAGATTGTAATTGAAAAAAGCGATCGGGTTGAGGATATCGCAATGTTTAACGCATTAACCAGAGAGGTTGCAGCCCGTCAGAAATTTGTGCCGTTCGCAGGTACATTTACCAAAAACGAATTTGAAACATTCGCGAATGACGGCCAAGCTCTTTTATTCCTTGGGAGATACAAAGGAAATCTTGCGTGCGCCGCGCTTGTGATCTTTTGGTCGGGGATTGCTTTTTATCATCAGGCGGCTTCCCGTTCTGAATACGCCAAGCTTTCGATCCCTTATCTTCTCCAATGGGAAGCGATCTGCGAAGCAAAGCGCCGGGGATGCCGGCTCTATGATTTTTGGGGATATGTGGATACGAAACAGTATCCCAATCATCCGTGGGCAGGACCTACGAAATTTAAAATGGGATTTGGCGGGCAAGCGTCCGAATACGTCAAAACGCAGGACTTTGCTTTGTCATTGCAATACTGGGCGCTTGCACTTTTTGAAGCGTTAAGAAAGATAAAACGCCGCTTGTAACCTATGGCGCGAAAAAGGTATATCAAATCAAAAAAGGCAAAACCAAAACATGCGCTGCTCAAGAAAATCGCAAGAAGCAAAGTTTTTTTAATCGCGGCAAGCGCATTGGGTATCGCAATTCTGTTGATAGGTTTTTTTGCATTTTCTCCGATTTTTCAAATACAGAACATTCATATTGACGGAGCTCAATCCGTATTGTCCGACGACTTATTGCGCATAGCTCAACAAAAGATCGGGCGGTCGTTTGGCGCGATGCAGATAAATAATATCTTTTGGGCGGATTTGTCTTCTGTGGCTCATGCGATGGCACTTTCAAATCCAAAGATTGCGTCTGTAGCAATATCGAGAAAATTGCCTCACTCACTTTCCATTCAGGTGGTAGAGCGATATCCTGCGGGTATTTGGTGTCGCCAGGATGGACAATGTTTTTTCTTGGATACCGAAGGTATTGCGTATGAAAACACCGAACGCGATGTTGGGCGGCTTATTGTCGAGGATGCGGACGAAGCTCTTCCCGTGCGTTTGGGAGCGCAAGCAATTGCAAAAGATCGGTTAGACATACTGTTGATTGTGTATCGCCAGTTGCAGCAAGTCTTTGTTTTGCATGAAGAGCATTTGGGTATTGAAAAGATTGTCCTGAAAAACAGCTCCAAAGGGGATATTCATACCACGGAAGGGTGGAGCGTATATATGGATTTGTACGAGAAAGTGGATTGGCAGATTGAAAAATTAGTGCTTGTGTTAAAAGAGCAAATTCCGCAAAAAAAACGCTCACAGCTTGAATATATTGATCTTCGCTTTGGAGATCAGGCGTATGTGAAATACAAATAGAATTTCAAACAAAGAGAATACCGCTTGGATCCAAGCGGTATTCTCTTTGTTTGATGACGTGGATGATAAGTTTTACGGGGTGGCAAGTTGATGATCTGAAAGCCCTTCGGCATGGAGTTGCTGAATTTGCGCGGAGGAAAGCGCACGGTTGTAGATACGAACCCCGTCAATAGAGCCATCAAAATATCGATATAATCCACCTGGCTGTGCATTGTACGCTCTTGCTCCAATAATAGCTTTATCTGGCGGATCTCCTCCATATGTCTCAGCAGAAATACCGGTTTTGTCTAAGACTTCGTTTATATACGTTGTCCAAGTTGAACCGTTTTGAACATATGCCACATAATACCATTTGCCAGTTTGCAGAACTGTGTTGCCTTCATTTGGCCCGAGTGTTGGCGTATACTGATCAAAACTTAAATTTCCACCTACTATTGCCAAATAATTTCTCGTGTGGCCTGCGACAGAACCAAATTCCCCATAGATAGAGCTTCCCGCTACATCATCTAAATTGATCCATGCTGTAATGGTAAAAGTCGTTCGCGTCCCAATGATATCGGTAGAAGGCAAACTAATATACTGACTCGTCCCATTAAAACTATACGCTTTTCCTGCTTGTCCATTGCGGTCGGCCGCAGCCGTGGGACTATGTCCTGTTAATACCCCATTGTTCTTCAATCCCGAAGTATCGTTTGCCGTGCCCGCGGCCGCGTCATCAAAATCCCATATCCCCACTGCATCCGCCGCAAGCGCGTGATGTACTTGGCTTGCAAAACTCTCAATCTTTGCCTGTTTTGCCCGATCCTGCGAACTTGAAAGAGAAACAGTAACAATGGAAGCAAGCAATCCAATGATTGCGATAACCACGAGGAGTTCAATGAGGGTGAATCCTTTTCTCATAATTGTTTAGTATATCATGGCAAAATCAGGATGATAAGAGAATGAATAGACAATTTGGGGAAAACTCGATCAATTAGTTTTGCGCGAGGGAATGTTCTCCAAGCCCTTCAGCGTAGAGTTGTTGGATTTGAGCTGAAGAGAGCGCGGATTTGTAGACGCGAACATCATCAATGGAGCCATGAAAGAACCTGGAAGAATCAGATGGCGTATTTCCAATAGCCATATCTGTTCCCGTATCAGAATACACAGTACCAGTAGCCGCCGTTTGTGTGCTATAAACAGTTTCTGCTCCATTAATATAAAGACGCAGTTTTCTATCTCCCGAATTGCTATAGGTTAGAACAACATGAATCCAAGTTGTCAAGGGTATTGTGTTATTATTTGTTGTACTTACAGCTACTGTTCCATTAGTTCGAACATTTGAATTCAATCTTCCTGAAGAGGCTGTAATAAATACCCATCCCGCCTGAGGACTTTCATCATATTTACTAATAATAACGTGAGACGCTGAATTGTTATTTTTATAAATCCAGGCAGACGCAGTAAAATTGTCAGCCGCAAGATTTTGAACGGCAGGTTTATCCCCGATAGTAATAGCATCGTCCGTCCCGTCAAAAAAGTATGCCTTATCGGGTTGTTCGTTTCGATCCGTTGTTTTTATAGTCCCCCCGTTTATAGTTCCATTATTCTTCAATCCCGAAGTATCGTTTGCCGTGCCCGCGGCCGCGTCATCAAAATCCCATATACCCACTGCATCCGCCGCAAGTGCGTGATGCACTTGCGCAGCAAAACTCTCGATCTTTGCCTGTTTTGCCCGATCTTGGGAACT
>MHTV01000006.1 GCA_001823215.1 Candidatus Wildermuthbacteria bacterium RIFCSPHIGHO2_02_FULL_45_25
GTGGTGCAACTTGCAGTTTGCTTCAATCCAGAACTGTCGGCAAAACTTGTTCCGCCGCTTTCCTCGAATTTCCAGATTGCTTTGGCATCCGCGCCCAGGACATGAGATACCTGCCCATAAAAGCTTTTTGCTTTCGCAAGCTTTCCTTCGTCCATCGCTCCCTTCAAACTCACCATCACGATGGACGACAACAATCCAATAATAGAAATTACCACGAGCAATTCAATAAGCGTGAACCCATGCGTCAAAGAAAACACCGTATTTGCGCGTTTACGGTTTAGACCAGTGTTGCGAGACATTGCTAAGCAAAATTTTTTTCTCATATTACCGCTTGTCCCTGTTGTGTGTATCTATTATACCAAAATCTATTCCTGCTTCATAGTGAACTGAAAAGAAGTGATACAAAAATCCCTCGTTCCGAGGGATTTTTGTATCACTTCTTTGAAAAATTCGGCAGTCGCTGAAAATTCCAGCGACTGCCTTTGTTCAAGCCGCACCCCTTTTCAAAACTTTTTCTTTTTTCTCCCCAAGAATATCCCCCTCCCCTCCGGGAGCTTGCACTTGGCTCAAATCCTTCAAAAAACCGCACTGCGCGCAACTGACGTACTTCCCATCCTTGTCCTCCACCACCCATAAATCCCCATGACACTTGGAACATGCCTTAAACAGTATCATATCGCCTCCTTTCCCTATTGCACTCCTTTTACCTGCATCAAAAAGAATTGTCAAACAAGAACAGGCCTCTCTTAGTTCTCTTTCTCCACCTCCAATTCTTCTTTTAGCTTGATAAACTCATTTTCCGCGCTTTTTAATTGTTGGCGGCAAAATTTAATAAGGGAAACCCCTTCGCGGAAATGTTCCAATCCCGCTTCCACATCCACGTCTTTCTTGCCGAGATCATTCACAATGATTTCTAACTTTTCCAATGCTTCTTGAAGCGTTTGTTTTTCTTTTGGCATTTTGAAATTTACATTACTTGCATTCCGAAATTCTTTCGCGCATGAGGATATGGATCGCGCACGGAGCGCGACTGGCGCGAGTAAGAACAAAAATTCAGCAGAATTTTATGTGGTGATTCATACCCTCATGCGCGAAAGAATTTCGGAATGCAAGTAAATACGTTAAAAAATTTCTTTAACCCTCAAAATCCCTCATCAATTTTTTCAACTTGAGAACTAAACTTTCCTCTGAACATTTTCACATCCACCATATCCCCTCTTTTTAATTGACGAGATTCTTTTACCACCTTTCCTCCTGTTTTATATACTACACTATATCCTCTTTTGAGTACATTTTCAGGGTTTAAAGAATGTAAGGCAATTTCGCATTTGTCCACTCTCGCTCTTTTCTCTTCCCATATCGTCTCGCTTAAAGCATATACGCGCAAGACCGATGCCTGCATCCTTGCTGAAAAAGATTGCAAACTCGCTTGTTGAACATACAAAACGTTCCGGAAGCGTCTTTCTAAATTCGCAAATTGTTCAAACACGCTCCCAAGGGAACGATGAAGTTGTTCCGCTTTATGAGTTATGCGATGGCGTGAATAATCGAAACTTCTCTGAAAACCCCCATACAAATTATGTCGCAAAAACTCTATTTTCTCTTCTTTGCCAGAGAGAATTTCCGCCATTTTCCTCTTCACCTGTTCAGATCGTTCTTTCACCAGACGAATGAGCGATTCTCTTTGCGTCCGCAAAAAATCTGCGACAGCAGTTGGCGTAGAACATCGGAAATCCGCCACCAAATCAGCAATGCTTTCATCTTCTTCATGTCCGATTCCCGTTATCACGGGAATGCGCGAGGAAGCTATGGTTTCTGCGATTTTTTCTGAATTATACGCTTTGAGATTTTCCCATCCGCCGCCGCCTCGAATCACCGCCAACACATCCATATCCGGCCTCCGCGCGTTAAACCAGCGAATCGCATTCACAATACTTTTTTCAGCATACTCCCCTTCCACCCATACCGCATGAAAACATATTTGAAACCCATATTCCCCCAGATTTCGCCGAAAATCAAAAATCGCCTGCCCTTCTGCTGAAGTAATCAACCCGATGCGCTGAACATAAGCTGGAATCTTCCGTTTCCTCGCCAGATCAAAATATCCCATCTGCTCCAGCTTTTTCTTCAGCTGCTCCAACGCTTTCTTCCACGCTCCTTCGCCTGCGGGCTCAATATTTTCCACCACCAAACTAAACGACCCGGTTTTGTACATTTTTGGCCTGCCCGTAATGATCACCTCCATTCCATCGGCCAATAAATGACTAAATTGCTTGAATTGCGATCCAAACAAAGAACATTTGAGCACAAAATCTTTTCCTCTGGCATCTTTCATATCAAAGAATGCCATGCTTCCCCGCACGCGTTTAGCGTCGTTAATCTCTCCTTTTACCCGAATCCTCCCCAACTTGGAAACAGCTTCATTGATGATAAAATGGCACTCTTCCACCGAAAAAATAGCGTTCCCGTCCGCGTCAAATTCGGGCTGTATCATATTGTCGTCATTGAACATAGAATCTTGCATAAGGATATTGCGCCAAAGATTCCATAATAAACAGCGTTAATCAAAAATCGTGGGCAGATATTCGTCAATCTCCCGTTGCTCTAAGTCGTAAAAGTATTTATTTCCTTCGTGAAGGTATGTCGCAAGATTGATCCCCACATATCTCCAATGCCACGGCTCAAAGATATAATACCCATTCTTTTCAGGATACGAGAGCACAAACCCGTACTTGTACGCGTTTTTCCGCATCCATTCGTATGCCTGTGTTTTCTCAAAACCAGTAAGTTCGCCTACAAGCCCGGTCGTAATCAAATCAACCGTAGTCCCAAGCTGATGTTCAGAATATCCCTGATCGGCAGAAAACTGATTGGCGCTCCCTGCCCCGTATGTTACCGTATAGGCGGATTTGATTGATGCCTGTTCGTCAAACGAACGATACGCGGATTTCACATACACATCCACGACATCTACCTTTGCCGCATCCAAAAGATCTTTGAGATGCGGCCACACAAGCATGTGAATCTGCTGGATTGAACGATCGCTGTACACATAATCACTATGAATTTCCACAAGTCGTTCTGGAGCATAATGTTCGTTTAAGAAAAACACTTTGGAATATTTTTGCAAGAGTTCCGGGTCTGTTTTGCTTAATTTTTCGAGCGTAATAACAGCTCCTGAAATCTCGCCTACGGTTTGCTCAAAGCCGCCAAGCCGATTCTGCACCGCTTCCAAATTTCTCCGCAAGTTCTCAATTGTTTGTTCTGCGGTATATAAAGTATCTGAAAGAGTTACTGTTTTTTGTTCCAAATCGAAAGCTCGCATGGAAAGCGCATCAGTTTTTTCAGAGAATGACACGTTGGCAGCAGCAAGCTCTTCCGTAAGGTGTTCTGCATACAAAGAAAGCTCTGAAATGCGCAGATAGCCATACGTAAAAAGCCCGCCCAGTATGATCAGAGCAAAAAAAATCGACAGACCAATGGCAATCCAACGATTAAGATTTCTGTGCTTCATATACTTTGAATTACGAAACAAGTACTTATGAGGTTTAGAGAACGTTGGGAGCGCGACTGGCGCGAGCACCAGGAATTTTTCAGCAGAAAAATATCCGTGTTCTCAAAACCTCATAAGTACTTGTTTCGTAATTCAAAATCATATACGAATTGTACCACAACAAAACGGAATGGAAATCTTCTCCCTACCTAAAAAGAAACGGCGGCCCAGAGACACGGGCCGCCTTATTTGAGTTTTTATTAGGGGATTTTTCGCACCTCCACCAACACTGGAAGACCAAAATAGGAACGCACACTAGACGGGAGAATGTTCTTCGGATTAAGCAATATAATATCCTGACCATCCTTCCGCGCCCTTTCCCAGTAGAAAACTGCCACCCCACCCTCCTCCCACCATTCCTTTAAGCTCCTCCTTATCTTGAGTTTGCGCTGTTGGGACGTGATAAAAACGACCGTCCCCTGCTCCTGTTGAGTACCATGGAGATTGATCAACCCATTCTCCATGCTTACTCCCCACGGGAAGCAGCATTTCGCGACTTCCCCACCAGTTATGGTCTGTACAAAATGCACCTCCGCCCCAGTTGACTCTTTCAACCATTTGGGCGCGCCGGGCAGTTGAACTGACCCAGCCAATACAACAAGAAATTCCGGTTCCTCCTTTTCGCCCAACATTCCTCCAATATTCATTGGTACGCCTCCTCTACATAATACATTCGGTCAGAATCTTACCACTATCAAGATGGTACACACTCTTTATTCATTTGTCAAGGATTTCGCATTTTTAATTCACCTAATGGACCCTACTTTGACGAAATGAATATATGCAAAAACCGCCAGCGATGGTACTGATCCTTGGAAAACTGCCAATCTGCGTATGCGCATTGTTTGAGAATCTCTTCGATCTTCTCTTTTTCTGGTTCGTCAAATTCCATATAGATCACGCCGTTCGGATTGAGAAATTTCTTTGCCTCTTCCAAGAATACGCGAATATACTCCAGACCGTCTCGTCCTCCAAAAAGCGCTTCTCTTGGCTCTTGCCTTAAGACAGATTCCTGCACGCTCCCCTTTCTCGTGATTGGAATATACGGCGGGTTTGCCAGAATGAAATCATATTTGCCAATAATGTTTGAAAAAACATCAGATTGAATAATCTGGTACTGATCTGGCGCGATACTATTCAGTTGAGCGTTTATCCTGATTTGTTCTAAAAGTTTTCCATCTTTTTCCGCAAAATCTACCGCCGCCTGCGGGATATGTTTCGCTACCGCAACTCCGACACAACCAGATCCCGCAAAGATATCGAGAATTTTGACACTTTTCCAATTTCCAATCGCACATCGTTGTTGCATTTCTTCTATTGCCTTCTGCGTCCAGTATTCTGTTTCTGGCCGAGGGATAAGCGGCTTAAAGGATAAATCAATTGCGCATTCTAAAAAATCCACCCAGCCGATCACATAATCAATATGCTCCCCTCTTTCAAGGCGAGCAATATCTTTCTGGGCTTCCGGTGTTAACTTGCCTTCATACTTCTCTTCCAGAAGCCAGCAAATTTCCTTTTGAAGCTGGTCATCCATTGATTTGTACAATTTTCTTTTTGGCTCCCAATCCAGACACAATACGAACATTATTCTTTGGCGCATCAAAATATTCAGACAACAAATCTATTACGGCCAAGTTTGCTTTCCCCTCTTTCGAGGGCTCTTTTACCGTAACCTTGAATTCGTTCGCCCCGATTTTCTCCACTATATTTTGTTTCGCTCCCGCTTTTACTGTTACAAAAAGTTTCATATCTTTGGATATTGCGCGATCACTTTATTCCATCAATTCAGGATATTTCATACGAGCCAACGCCGCGATCACCGCGTCTGTATATTGCCTTTCTCTCGTCAGCGCGTTCCCGCTGATAACCCCAAAATATCCTTCTTGATGTTTCAAATTTGTTCTTCCGGTAATAATATCTCCCGCCTTCCCCAATTCATATCCTTGCCGGATCAAATCAAGAAACTTCTTCCCCAAGGGAGCATGAATACTCGATGCCATCCCCATAACGCCCTCATCACTTATCACCACTGCCCAAGCTCCTGTGAAAAATTGCCCGTCAATTTCCCAAATTCCTCCTTCCAATCCCACGCCAAAATCCCCCTTGCTTTGTTCTTGAGCCAAGCTCGCTCGAGTTTTCGCTCCTTGGAGAGTTTCCTGAACACTCATGGGCTGCTCGGCAACTCCGGAAGCAACCGATATCCCTTCAAAAAGAAATTCCTCCCCTTTCCATAGCGCCCCAAACGCATTTTGAACCGCACTGATTTTCACGGGATTTTGAGATCCGATCGCGATTTTTTTCATATGGTTAGTTGATATCTCTTTTCAATCTTTCTCTGATGAAATGTTGTAATTCCTCCATGTTCTTTTGTTCTTTCAACTCTGCCGCATTGATCGCCAAAGAAAAAGTTCCGTTTTCTCCTAGGAATACCGCAGGCAATTCCATATCCTCATATTGCGGATAATTTCTTTTCCATTCATCTTTATGAAAAAATTCCACATCATAGGGCAATTCTGCCACAAACTTTTTCCAAAGCGGATTCACCGCCATACCTTTAGAGATAAGCAAACAAAGATTGCAGGAAACAGAATTCGGAAAAAATGTTCTTTTCCAATAGTTTATTGTCTGGGCAATCAAAGAAGAATTCGCGTTATGGACAAAATATAATTGCTTCATACAAATACTGCTTAGTAATTATCGGGGCAACCAAGGGAAGAATGTTTCTTTAAGCCAATTCCAGGGAGCCGCTTGCTGAACATGCAGAATCCACTCCTGACCGAATTTTGGAATATACAACAACACAAGCGCGATTGCCATGCGTTTCTTTGTTTTTACTTTCCATTCGGGTTTGAACGTACGCATAGCGGCATAGAACAAGAAAAAGTTTTCAAACAGATTGGGAGCAAGAAACAAGAAAAATCTGATTTGGGTAATTTCAAAAAGAATAACCCCAATCGTTCGCCACGCAAACAGCATGATACTTGTGTTACGAGCGATCTTTTCCTTCCAGGAAAGAGAAATCCAGAACATCACCGAAAGATAGTACATATCCAACATTTTATCAATCGAATGATAACGAGGGAAATACGCTTCCTCCAATCCGGGGAATAGCCCCTTTCCAACGACATCAATGATAATCACGTCCGCTCCGTCCAGCAACATGGCGATTACTCCGCCCGCAAACGGCCATCTGACAATCAAGAGGGGCACCAATAACCGCAATACCAACATCAATGGAAGTCCCATAATTGTAGTATACGATAAATGTTACTCTCTTCCAACTTCGAGAGTCATTGCTCTCGCATCAGACCTTTTCCAAAAGAAAGAAGGACGGCAGTGAGCCGTCCCCTTCTCTCGCGTAGCGATATCTTGTCTCTTGGCATAAAGACAACATATCGCTACGCGAGAGTTTCCGTCAGATAAAGAAAAGAACTTCTGGTACCCTCGAAGAAGTGTTGATGATACTTCTTATGTACTTATTGTATCAAGACAAGAATCGGGGTCAAGGGGAGTTTTCCACAAGCAATGCTTGCGCGCTTACTTTATGTTCGCCCCTACGGAAACTTCACGATCTGGCTCCAAAACCACCGGCCCTCCAAGAGTATCCGCGGCCAAAAGCATGCCCTGGCTTTCCAAACCCATAAGCTTTCTGGGTTCGAGATTAGCCACAATGATAATTTCTTTCGCAATTACATCTTCAGGATTATACATCTTGCCGATACCGGCTATAATTTGGCGTTTTTCTTCTCCAAGATCAACCTGAAGTCGCAGAAGCTTATCTGAACCTTCCACGCGCGCAGCTTCAAGAATCTTTGCGACGCGCAACTCAAGTTTTTGAAAATCAGAATATGGAATCATACGTTTTCTTCTATCATTTCCCCGTTCTCAAGCAAAGAGAGCTCCGCGCTCTCTTTGCTTTTTTCTTTTTATTCTGCAGGTAGCGTATCCGATGAAGATTGCTGAACTTTGCTCTCGCGCTCATTTTTTCCTTTCACGGATGGTTTCTTTCTTTTTCCCCCTTCAATTTCTCGCCGCACATTCCGCCAGTGTTTCTTCATTTCGGCAACTATCTGTTCCACATCCATTTGGTCTATACTCTTCATCTTGCGATATTTTTCCGCGACTGTTTCCACCGCGCGATGATAAGCTTCTTCATTGATCTCTTTCAATTTCTCAAGTTGCTCGATAACTTCCCCTTTCATCTTAATCGCCCATCCTCTTAATTTTTTGCGTTGGCTTGCTCCCTTCGACGTTCCATAAAGAAAATATGCCCCCGCAGCCGCCGCGGCAACCAATGCGGTACCGATCCCCAATGTTTTGCCAATGCTTGAATGCTCTTTCTTCTTTGAAACCATAGATTCCAAAGTGAACTACTATTCAGAAGTAGATTCACTGTCTTTTTTTCTTCGGGCCGACCTTTTTCTTTTTCCCCATACGGTACTGCCAAACTGCAGCAACTTGCCAATGTTGAAAGCTTTTTTCCCTTCTTCCTTTACATAAGAGCGCAAATCCTCAATATCGTTGATAATCTGATCGCTTTCCTCCCGAAATTTTCGCACAATATATCGCAGATCGCGTAAAATCTGAACAACGTAGAAAAGGGCGACACAGCACACAAGAGTAATGAGAACTGCCGCAATGCTCGTAATAAAGAAGAAAATATCCGCTTTGACGAGTGTATCCATAAGATTACAAAGATTGCATTTCCCGATCTATTCCTTGAAGTTCTGCTTCCAGTCCCGCATCCAATTCAATCGCTTCTAAATCTTTTTCAATCGCACCAGTCAGATCAGAAGGAGGCGCCGAAGGACTTGTTTGCAAGGTGGGAGTCGGCAGAGGAGAAACCGCAGGATATGCCTGAAACTCATTCTGCAATTTTTTTTGTTGCGTCAGAAGAAAAGCAAGCCCTCCAATCAAGATGAGAACTCCTCCCACTCCAAGAACGCTATAGATAATTTTTTTGTTATTCATATATTATTCGATTTCAGTTTCCGAATCTTCGACCTCAAGCTCATCCACGCGTGGAATCTTCGCCAGAGATTTCAAGGATTCATGCGCCGCGTCTCGCGCTAAAGAAATGCTTGTTTTCACTGCCTCCAAATCCGCGCGCAACCGATCGCGTTCCGCTTGAATATCGGTCTTGAGCTCTTGCGCATTATCCGCTTGAAATTCGTACACTTTTCCGGCTTGCGTCTGAACTGAACTTCGCGCGGCTTCAATTGCCGCTTTCGCCTCCGCAATCTTCGCTCGAACCTCCGCGACATCCTGTCCATTGGCCGCAGCTTTATCCGCTCTTTGTTCAATACGCTCAACAGCTTCCGTCAGTTTGTCGGTAACTTTTTCAAAATGCTTGGTTATTCTGTCATTCACTTTATTAAGAGCATCATACAAATGCTCTGCCGTTTTTCTCTTTTTACTATCCTTGATACCCTCCAAGCGTTTTTTCACTTCTTCCCTTTTTTCCTCCAGACGAGTTTTCACTTCTTCCCGCTTTGCCTCAAGTTTTGCCTTGAACTCTTCTTTCTTTTTCTCTACTTGATCCTTCGCCATTTCCCGCCGTTCATTGAACGCTTTTACTGTTTCCTTCTCAATCTTGGAAACACGGTGAATCGCATTTTCCCGCATTGCCCGCTCTGTTTTTTCATTCATCTGATTCTGCGCCTCCTTCAAATGATTTTCCGCGTCCTCTTTCACTCGTAAAGAATCGAATATCTGCGCGTGTACGCTCTGCCCTATCGCAAGTGCCATGATCGCCATAAGAAAAATAATTCGCTTCATGAAAAATTAAAATACATTAATTATATACAAACAAAAACCTTTGCGACAATCTTGGATTATCTTCAAGTTGCCGATTTTCACTCCTATAGTTATAATTATACCAAGCCATTCTTGAAGAACAAGCGCTATGAAACTTACCTTTGTGGAAAAACAGCGGGAAACGAAAGATTGCTTTTCTTTTTTCTTTCAAACCGAACAACCCATTTCATGGAAAGCAGGGCAATATCTTCATATTACCCTCCCTCACCAGAATCCAGATGCCAGAGGGATTAAACGATATGTTACGATTGCTTCCGCTCCTTATGAAGGCCACATTCGGATTACCATGCGTATTGATCCCCTCCATTCAAGCAGTTTTAAAAAAGCTCTTATGGACTTGCGCAAGGGTGAGAGTATGGAATCCAGCGATCCGCGAGGCAATTTTACTGTAGATGACCCATCGCAACCTATGATTTGGATCGCGGGAGGAATCGGCATTACCCCTTATCGCTCGATTCTTGCAGATTTAGATTATCGCCGCGAACCAATCAACGTACAACTTTTATACGCCAACCGAGACCGGGATATTGTCTTTAAGGATACTCTGGAAAACATCGCGCGCACTCATGAACATTTTCGCATCTCCTACGCGGTGGATCCGATACGCATCAACGCCGATTTCATACACAAAAACGTTCCCGATCTTGCCCTCCCCATTTTTTATCTTTCAGGCCCTCTGTCAATGGTCAATATGTTGGAGCAAGAACTTCATGTCCTCGGTATTCCAGATACCCGCATCAAGACAGATCATTTCCCTGGATATGAAGCGATCTAGCATCGAGAAGTAATCTTCTTCCAAAAAGATTCTGAACTAACTATTGACTTTAGGCCCCCACAATCTACAATAGATAGTGAGAAGCGATATCAAATCAATGCGCGAATTTTCGCAAGGGTCCTCGCGTAACTTCTCTAATATGTGGACTCTGAAAGTTTTCAAAGCATTTCCCTTTGAAAACTATAAGGAAGTTCATATCTCTATATGTTCGGAGATAAAAAACAGCCCGCCTAGTCATCACGCTTCAGGGCGCCTCACGGCGCCCTGTTTTTATTGTTTCCCATGAGAAAAAGCGCGCGGATTCATCTCTGCGCGCTTTTTCTCATTCACTTTCTACTCTCCAATCTCTTTCTTGAGCTGTTCAAACGTATGTTTCTTTGCTTCCATTACTGATTGTCCGCTTGCCTTCGAGGCCTGCTCAAACGTTTTTTCGGTAATATTTTGTGGATTGCCCATATCATCTTTGGGCATTCCGCATCCGCAGTTGTAACACATAGCTTTGATCTGATGGTATCACTCAAACCAATTTATATTCCAATATCGTCTGACCTTTGTGCTTTACTCTTTTCCTTCTACGTCAACTAATTCCACTTCAAAGATAAGTTTTGCGTTTGGAGGAATAACATCCCCATAACCAGCTGGCCCATATCCTAATTCCGAAGGAATAATCAGCTTCCGCTTCCCCCCCTCTTTCATGCCTCCAATCCCTAATTCCCATCCTCGAATCACACGCCCGGCTCCCAATTGAAACGTAAACGTTTCCCCCCGATCATACGAGCTATCAAATTTTTCCCCATTTTCCAGCCGCCCTTCATAATGCACCTTAAGAACATCCCCTGTCGCCGCCTCGGCTCCGTCCCCTTGTTCAATATCCTGAATAAGCAATTCAACGTTCGTTCCGACTTGCGCCGTAAGTATTTCTCCGCAGGAAATGATCACGTCTTTTTGCTCTTCTGATTGGCGTAGCGTCAATGAAAGAGGCAGTCGCGCGAGCAAATCTTTCAAAGGAGCTTCTACCGTAGTGGTAGATCCTCTGATTTGAAACTGCTCCAACCACGCGGCAGATTCCAGATCGAAGAGGCGCTCTCCTGCTTCATGGCATGTTCCCTGATACAGAGCAGCCGGCCGCAACACCGCATCCCCGTCTCCTTCCACAGCAAACGTAACTTCGGTGGCACCATCTGTCTTGCCAACAAACATCGCCCTTCCTCCTGCTTTCAAGTCCTTTTGAGGATGCATGTCAAAAGCGATCGCCCTGGTTTCCAATGCCGCCATCGCAGATGAAGGAAGAGGATTTACCGATCCCAAATAATCAGAACTATCTCTCGACAAGAATGTTCTGCTCGTATAATACAAAGCAATTCCTCCGCCGATAATGAGCGCAAATATCAATGGGATGAGAGGCAATGTCCGTCCGCTTTGGAATTTCATGGGTATATTCATAACTATCTAATTGATTTATAATACCTCGCTTTTATTGTTTCACCATTTGAGAGATCGCGTCAAATGCCTCGTCCGCGTTTTCGACCAACTGATAAATCTTCATGTCGTCTTTAGCTATCGCTTCGTATGTTTCGTACAAATTCTGCTCGATCCAAGTAAGCAATGGCGACCAATAATCTTTTCCGATTAAGATAATCGGAACTGGTTCAATTTTTTTTGTTTGCACCAATGTTACGATTTCGAAAAATTCATCTAATGTTCCAAATCCTCCAGGGAAGAATACGTAGACTTCCGAGGCAAATGCCAACATCACCTTCCGGACAAAAAAGTAATAAAACGCTGCTGATTCTTTCACATATTCATTCGTTCGCTGTTCCGCCTTCAATCGGATATTTAACCCTGCGGATTGTCCTCCCGCTTGCCATGCTCCTCTGTTCGCGGCCTCCATAATTCCAGGCCCTCCCCCCGTAATAATCGCGAAGCCCGCCATGGAAAGTTGATACGCTAATTTGGTAGCTTCCTGATACAGAGCATGCTCGAATCCGTAGCGGGCGCTTCCAAAGAAAGTTGCCGTTAAACCGTAATTGCGCAAGAAATGGAATCCCGTCATGAACTCTTCCATGATCTTCTGCAGACGTTCCGATTCCTCAAGTTCGTTTGGATCGGAAAGATTGAGTTCTTCAATACGGGAACCGGTAAAGCAAATTTGATTCGGCTGACGTTTTGTTTTTTTGTGAGCCATACAGAGATTTCATCATTACATCAATTATGAAGAAGATTTGATTGCCAGACGCGCGGCTCCCAAACCAAACAGGACTGCAAAGAAAGAAAGCGCCCATCCCATGACAGGCACGGACGCAAGCAAAGAAAAGACAAGCAATCCTGCAATGAATTTTCCATATAAGGGAACTTGCCAACGGATACGTGCCAAATCAAACAATACCACACCAATCCACATCATCACAAGGATACGCGCGGTATACAAGATCAGGGAGGAAAGCGTCAGTAATATAACCCCCAAAGGGATTCCCACAATTGTAAGAATCAGCAACCCTGCCACAATGGGAATAATAAGGAGCGCGGAAATACCCTTGCGAAACACTTGCCATTTGCGATGAGAAAGAGCTTCAATGCTTCGTTGAGAAAAACCAGGGAAAAACCGCGTTACAACGAACCCCAACACAAGCGTGGTAAGAAAATGAATCGCTGCCACGATTGGTTGCCACATACTCCAACCAGACCAGCCAAGCCATTGCACAATGCTCTGTGCGCCAAGCGGTTCATACTGGCTTACGATTCCTCCAAGACCGCTGGGATTGGCGATGGAAGCGGAATTCTTGCTCCAATACGTAATGTCTTTCTGCACCGATGCCCCATGAGTAAACCGAATCGTATCCACCGCAGCTTCAATGGCGCCGCCCACCGGCCCGGCGATCGTAAGCGAACGGCCGCCGGTTTTGATATTTCCAAACACCGACCCTTCCAAAGTCATATTCCCTCCGGCTGTTATAACATTCCGCCCGACAGCCGAAGAATTGGTAGCATCAATGTTCATCGCAGCTACCGTAAGATTTCTTCCGACAGTTCCGCTTAAAATAAACTGACCTGCAAGCGCTCTCACATTATTCTGCACAGTTCCAGAAATGGTTACCATTCCCCCGGCGGCGATCAAATCTCCCGTGATAATTCCAGAAACAATCACTTGTCCTCCCGCCGCATACACATCTCCATCAACCATGCCAGCGATTTCCACCGCTTCTCCAACCGCCGCGTAATCTCCTTCATAGAGCTGGCCCGCTTCCACAACTCTTCGTCCCGCTCCCCCATCTTGGTTGGCAAATACAAACGCCCCTCCAAAACAAGAGCTCGCAATAATAAATCCAGTTATCCAAAGAAATATTCGCATTGCATTTATTATACCTTTTTCCTTTTGTCGCACAATTGAGCTTAAAAACCTTGAACACATACATTAAACTCTTGAACCTGCGTATTGTATTGGTCTGTATCGCTTTTCTGGCGCTCCGCATCGGTATTATACTCCTCCCCCAATGATTGATACGCGCGAACGAGTTCTTGATAATACGCGTCGTTCACCAGATACGATTGAAGCTCTTGGCGCATCTGTTCCAAGCGCAATCGCCGCTCTTGCAAGATCATATCCATTAATTTGATTTGCATGCCCAATGATTCATCTATTCGGGGGCATGAAGATTTAGGCAAACCAAAAACCTGCACCGCGAGCCAAGTTTTTTCTCCTTCAAACGTTCCTTCTCTTGCCGCAATTCCAATTTCCGTGAATCGCGAATGCAAGATATTCGCGCGATGCCCGGGACTATCCATCCATGCTCGCACGATATCTTTATCATCTTCATAATTTCCCAGAGCAAGATTTTCCCCCACCGCAATATATGCATATCCTGCATTATTCGCAAACCATATTACGTTCTTGCCGGTCGGCGTTTCATGCGCAAAATACTGTTTCTCAAACATATCTTGAACTTTTCTCTCTGCGGCTTCATTGAGTTTGTCATTTTGCATGAAATCTTCTAATCCCGCCGCTCGGCGATACGAATTCGTCCATTGCAAAATGCCCTCTAAAGTAAGCACACTCTGACTCGTGCCGCCTTGAAGCCGTCTTAAAGAATCCGGAGCAAGCGTCTGATCCCCAGATTCCGACTGACGAGAAGAGAAACCATCTTTTATGGATTGAACCTCAAGCAAAAAATTCCCGGGCAATCCGTTTTCGATCCCCGCAAATACCAGCGCAGCCATTCCCAGAACAAGAAAAACCAGAACAGCGAATTTCATACTATACCTATACTATCAAACAATCACCGCGAGGGCGATTGCTCTATTCCTGTGAATGCATTTTCTCATGCAATCCCGGAAACGATATTTCTTTATCTTGCTACCTGTTTGATAATATCTTTTACAAAATCAATCGGCACCGCAAAACTGATATTTTCCGATCCTCGCACAGTCGCCACATTTACCCCAATCACTCTCCCCTGCAAATCAGCAAGCGGACCTCCTGAATTTCCCGGATTAATCGCAGCGTCTGTTTGAATCACGTTTTGCAACTTTTCCGTGCCAGAGTTGCCCATAGCTTCCAGATTGCGATTTAATCCGGAAACAATACCAATAGATACCGAATTACTGTACTCACCTAACGCATTTCCTACGGCAAATACAAACTGTCCTAATCGCAAATTGGAAGAATTTCCCAATTCAGAAGCGGGATAGTTTTCGCCGTCAATCTTCAAAACCGCAAAATCCAAATCAGAATCCCGATACATCACTGCTCCCTGCTTTTGCGTTCCATCTGAAAGAAGCACCGTATAATCCGCTTGAGTATCCTCCACAACATGGCGATTGGTGGCAATATATCCATCGGAAGTAATCAAAAAGCCAGTGCCAGCTCCCACTTGTTGACGTTCCGTTCCGCGCTGACGATATCGCGGGATACGCAAATCAAAATCACGGAAAAAAGGATCTTCTCCAAATGGATTCTCATACACAATTTCAAGTTTTGGCACATCTTTGGTAATCACCACCGACACAACGCTCGGGACTACCCGCTCCACTGCCAAAGGCAGCTGATCCTCGGGAGATCCGGCCTGTTTATCATTCTCCGCAGATTTCTGCATTTGCGTTTCCAGATGCTCCACACGCGCACGCAAATCCCGCAAAGCGGCGTACGCATTGAAGGGAGCAATATATCCTTCAAACTGCGCGACATACAGCGTCGCAATGAAAAGCGCCAAAACCATTCCAATGACTAAAGATAAGAGTTTCATGAGAATAATTCAAAGTTGAAGAGCCAAAACGCCCTCCAGGGCGTTTTAGCTTTATCAATCTTTCTTAGGACGGCAATATGGCAGTTCCGTCAATATACTTAAATCGTTGATACCCGCGTCGTACTAAGAAAAATAGAAAGAGCAAAGAAATCGAAAAGAGCATAAAAAGCGGTAAACTAGAATCCCACAGAGAACCTATAACTCCAGCTGCAGCTGTGAAGGCGCCTGTGAATCCTTGAAAACCTCCTTTGCCTCGCGAAAGAACGTTTGAAGATCCGAGTGCCTTAAGCACATCCCTCACTTCAATTTGCCGTTCACTTTCGGCCGTGTATCCTCCTCTTGTTACCTGTACTCTTGCTTTGTATGTTCCAGGAGTTTCATACAAGCAAAGATTGTATTCCGTAAGCGTGGTGCTAGTGAGCGTGCGCACGCTATCCCATGCTTCTCCTTTCCCGCACGAAATACGATATGTGATTTCCCCTTGCGCAGTCCCGATAACATCAGCTGTTAACACAACATCCAACGGGCTATCCCCTATTGTTGGTTCTACCCGCAATCCTACCGCTAACGGTTCCCCTCTTCCCTCTTTTTCGGAGATTATATCTCTATTGGATGGAAAAGATGAAACATACAGAATGGCAGACGCGGTACTTGCTTTCTCGGTATTATACACTCCCACGACATTCATAAGCTGCATTACGTCGGGAGGTAATACATCGAGTGAAGCAATTTGCGCACGGAAAAGGATAACCTTTCCTTCTCCGCCCGCTATATCTCCCAGAAAGAACGTCTGCGTAACATCTTGCAGAAGAGCTACTCCGTCAATCTGGGCATTCCCTGCGTACGAGAGATATTCGGGAAGAAAATCGCGCAGATAGACGTTCTCTGCTTTCCCTTCTCCGGTAGAATATACTTCAATACGAAACTCCACGATGTCTGAAGGATGAACAGTTGCGCTTTTCTGCCATCCGTCTTCCCCTCTTGTTACGTTCCTCACGCTTTTTATTACCTGTAACCCCGATGAAACCTCTGAACTCGGGATCGGACTCACCGTCGGAATCGCGCTCGGACTCGGCGAAGGTGAAACACTGGGCACCGGAGAAGGGCTTGGAGTCGGCGAAGCAGATGGAACCGGACTGTTTCCTCCGATGGATACTGAAACAGGATTTGAATTCGGAAGCGGAGTACTCGTAGCAGGCGGGCTTCCCCCTGACCTTGCTATCGGGCTCGGACTCGGACTTGGCTCTACTGTTGGAGTAGGACTTATTTCCGGCGTGGGACTTGGGGTCGGAATTGCGCTTGGTGAAGGCGATGGACTTGGAGTCGGTGAAGAGCTTGGAGTCGGCGTTACTGTCGGAATCGGTGTTGGTGTTGGCAATGCAGTTGTTTCTTCTTGGTTTCCAAAATTCCTCCAGATATTTCCATCCTCCACCGTTGCATGATGGCAACCGTCATCTGTCGCGGGAAACGTTTGAATCCATCCCTCTCGCGTTTCTTCGCATATCTTGTACCCTCCAGGAGCTAATCCGTAGAACCCATAAAATCCATCTGCTCCGGTTGTTGTGGAGATACTCAATCCTTCCGGCCCTTCAAGAATAATTTGCCATCCATTGAGAACAGCTTCCGTATCTTTATTCCATTCGCCATTACCGTCCATATCATCGAACTTCTTTCCGGTAATTTTGAACCCGCTCCCGCCGCACGCTTCACGCCCTTCGATTACCTTTTCGGCATCAAGAAGTCTTTCTCCATAGCGATTCAATCCTCCCCCGAAATCATTGATGACATCTCCGTAAAAGATATCCAATTGATAACGGCAGCTTGGCCAGTCAATCTGCAATTGAAGAGATTCGCCAGGATTGATTGTTTTCGTTATGCTATCGAACAGCTGCTGCTTATCCCACAAGCCAACTTGATAGACCGCAAAACCGACCGGATACGAACACTCTTCGGAGGCATTCGCTATACTGGCAGAAGCACTCCCCGGCATAATGGATCCGCTTAAATCATCTTCGGGATTCGGCACACAAACAGTTTGCGTTTGCGAAGTTTCTTCCAACTCTTCTGAAGCGTACGCAGGAGATGCTGTCAGAATAAAAGACTGCATAAGTATTCCGATACAAAGCAGACTACTCACGAAAAATCTCCCAGCTTTTGGATGAAGCGATGTATTGAATTCCATAGCGACAGTTATTATGTTGATGAAACGACCTTTTGAACTTATAAAAGTTCTCCTTGAATGCACCTCCTTTTTGCATTCAAGGAGAAGGAGGAATTCGTCCGCTCTTTGAAAGCGCAAACTCCCCCTCATAATTTCAAAAGTCGGTTCCCTCTGTCGCCAATGGGATTTCATGAAAGGTACTTGCGGGCTCCAAAGTTTTGAGGACTCTTGAACCCATATTGAGAAGAAACAAAATACGGCCGGAATGATTCTTCCCAATATTGATCCAAGAAAATTTTTCGTCTTCCCTGTACTTTTTTTATATAGTGGCAATCTGCACTTGTCAAATTTTTCCTATATCTTTGAATTACGAAACCAAAAAACCGACCCCCGCCGGTTTTTGGTTTGTTGCTATACCGCACGCCGATGAAATCCGAGATCCGCAGGATTTTCGTTGCCCGAAATATGCTTGAGTTTCCCTCCGTTTTTTTCAAATTCCCGCCGAATCCTTGCAACCTCCCACGCAAGTTTTACGGTTTCTGGCGCCACCTCATCTTTTTTAATAAATCCCTTTGACCAATAATCCAAAATCAGTTTGCTGTCTCCCGATACTTCTTGTAACCTTTTTTGGATTGCGATTTCCATTGCGTATTTGCAACCCAACAGCTCTCCGTAGTTATTTGTCGCATTCTTAATCGTCTGTTTTCCGAATTTATTTATATCTTTTGCATGCACCGCAAGCGATAACAGGTCTGTCCCTTTTTCATCGGTAACACTTACCTCCACGCCATCCCCTCTTCCCGTGCCGGCATCAAAATAAATTCCTTTGGGCAATTCTTTTTTAAAACCGTAGTCGGCGCCCGCTTTCAGCCATTCCTCTGCTTCCTTCCGGGAAGAAAAAGATTTGAACCGCGCGCCTGCCACTCCTTTGACTTTTTCTCCGCACTCTTCCCATTCTAAAGCAATTCCTTGAACATGGTTGAACGGCACTATGTACGCATAATATTTTGGTTTTCCTTTTGCCATAGACGTCTTCTGCTTCCTTCTAGCCACAAGCAACATATTCCTTGTTACTCTATTTGGGTATCTGGAATGAGTATCGGCAGTCTCATTTCATCCGCGTTTTCCTGTAAACCCGAAGGATTATCTTTTTCGAACACCAGAAATCCTTTCTGCGCCTCGGAGGATTCGAATGACAAAACAGCTTCAAAAGGAACAAGCGCTTCCGCCATCCACTCATCTTGAGCTTGCGCGATTGCTATTCCAAGTTCCTCGCCATTTTCTCCTACCAGACGAATGGGGAATGACGCCTCAAAATACCAAATCCCCATTTCTTGACCCTTTAGAGAAAGAGGATACGCATAGCTATACGTTATTTTTATTATGCTTTTCAACTTGCGCAATATGCAAAAGAGTGGGAATAACTGCGTCCGGATTTAAGGATATACTCTCTATTCCCTTGTGAACCAAAAACCGCGCGAATTCCGGATAATCGGACGGAGCTTGCCCACAGATTCCAACATATTTGTTGCGCTCTTGGCATTTGGCAATCGCGATTTCCACAAGTTTGAGCACCGCGGGATTTGTCTCGTTTGCAACCGCAGCGCCAAATCCCGCATCCCGATCCAAACCAAGTGTCAGTTGCGTCAGATCGTTGGAACCAATGGACATGCCATCAAAAATATCAAGAAATTCATCGGCAAGCAGTACATTCGATGGAATCTCGCACATCACATAGATTTTCAAGCGCTCATCGAGCGCACGATCTAACCCATACGCTTTCATAACCTCCACAACTTTTCGCCCTTCTTCCGGAGTCCGGCAAAAAGGAATCATAGGGACTACATTTGTCAGACCCATTTGCTCTCTCACTTTTTTGACAGCCAGACACTCCAAGCCAAAAGCGTCTCGAAATCGTTCATCGGCATATCTCACCGCTCCCCGCCAGCCCAACATGGGATTCTCTTCGTGCGGTTCAAAAAAGTCTCCTCCAATCAAACGCCGGTATTCGTTGCTCTTAAAATCCGAGAACCGAATAATCACTTCGTAAGGCCAGAACGCGCTTGCGATTCTTCCAATTCCTTCTGCCACTTTCTCCACATAATACATTTTCTTGTCCTGATATCCTCGAGTCAGATCATTGATCTGCTTGAGCATCCCCTTCACTTCTTCCTGGTCCGCACGAGATAAGAAATTTTCATATCCAAGAAGCGCGTTCGGATGAATTTTCACATAGGACGCGATAATAAATTCCAGTCTTCCCAGACCCACTCCTTTCACCGGCAACCTCGCGTATTTAAATGCTTCGCCAGGAGACCCGATATTCACCGCGATTCTTGTGTTTGTTTCCGGCAATTCGGCGAGCCGATGCTCTTGAATTTCAATATCCAGCGTTCCCTCGCATATTCTTCCTCTTTCTCCGGAAGAGCAATCAATCGTAAGCTCGAATCCCGTTTCGATCAGCGTTGTCGCCCCTTCACACCCAACAATCGAAGGGATGCCCAACTCTCTTGAAACAATCGCCGCATGACTCATTCTGCCTCCTTTTTCCGTTACAACCGCGGAGGCGTGTTTCATATATGGCTCCCAATCGGGATCGGTAATTTCGGCAACAAGAATTTCTCCTTTTTGGAAATTCCTTAAATCGCTCTCGTGGCGAATAACGCGCGCTTTGCCCGTAGCCGCCTTTGACCCCACCGCGATTCCCTCCGCAATCACCTTCCCCTCGCCCGATACGCGATACACCTGCCGCACATGCGCCGGCTGTTTTCGATGAACTGTTTCAGGACGCGCCTGAACAATATACAACTCCCCGGTTTTTCCGTCTTTTGCCCATTCAATATCCACCGGAACAGCGAAACCAGAGATATCTGAAAAATGCTTCTCAATTTGAAGCCCCCATGCGGCAAGCTGAAACACTTCTTCATCCTCGAGACAAAAACCATTCTGTTCTCGGATATCCGTCAGTATTGTTTCAACATCCCCATGCTCATCATAGACAAGTTTTTCCTTTTTTTCGCCGAGTGTTTTTTTCACCAATGGCCGAAATCCCGCTTTGAGCCCTGCTTTCCATACCATCCATTCATCGGGTATCACTTTACCCTGCACAATAGCTTCTCCCAAACCAAACGATCCATTCAGCGTTACCACGCCGTCAAAACCGCTTTCAGGATCCAGCGTAAACATCACTCCACTACACGACAAATCCGAACGCACCATCAATTGAACTCCTACCGCTATCGCGGCTTGCTCATGAGGAATATGATTACGGTAACGATATGAAATTGCGCGATCCGAAAAGAGCGAAGCCATTACGTCTTTTACCGCTTTCAGAACACGCTCGCTCCCCTGCACATGCAAGTACGTCGCCTGTTGTCCCGCGAACGATGCTTCCGCCGTATCTTCTGTCGTGGCTGAAGAGCGCACCGCGACATCACACTCGCTTTGGTTTTGGGACACGCAAAGTTTGTCGTACGCTTCCTTAATGGTTTGACTTACCTGATCTGGAAAATTTGTCGCGCATATCTTCTGTCGAATTTTTTTTGCTCTCTCTTGTAAATTCTGAATATCTTCCATATCCAATCCTTCAAGCTCCTCTCGAATCGCTTCCTTCAGATTATCCTGCTCCAAAAACAATTCGTACGCTTGCGTGGTAACCGCAAAGCCATTCGGAACACGAATGCCAAAACTCCCCAATTGAGAATACATCTCTCCCAACGAGGCGTTTTTTCCGCCAACAGTCCCTGCATCTTGAACGCGGATGGTCGAGAACCACTGAATCAAATTCATAGCAGACATTGTTTGTATTTTTCATATTACCCCGACTCGCGAGGAATGCAAGGATGCAAAGAGTTCCATGCAGACACGAAACAGATGCCCAAACCTTTCCACATCGAGCAGAATAATTGCGATATCTTACTTCTGGAGCATAATCTGGCTAAGCTCAGCAAACCTTTGCGGCATTATTTCCTTGAGAAATTTTTCTTGTTCTCCCCCAGTCAACTCAAGCGCTTCTTGCCACAGACCTCGCCCCGCAAGAAATCCTCGGCAACCCTCTGTTGCGGCAACCTGCAATTGCTCTTTAAACACATCAAATAGTACCCCGCGCGTAAGTAAAATCCATGGAGTTCCTTGCGTAAGTTCGCTTACTCTTCGACATCCATGCGCATCTGAAGGAAATTCGAGTTTCCATACGGCAGGATCCACTCCGTTTTCTTTTAACATTTGAATAGCACGCAAAACTGCGCTGGCGCTATTCTCCCCTTCGCCATACGTAACAATTTCCAAGAAAAACGGCAACTCTTGTTCATTCGCCTCTTCCAATGCTTGACGGGTAATGCGTATCTGATGCTTTGCCGCATCTGCTGTCGCATTAAAATATAGCAAAAGCTTTGCTCCTTGTGCCCCCATTTCTTTTATCTCCCGCGCAGAATATTGAAGTTGAGATTTTCGATTTTCTTTGCCTCCTTCATATCCAGTCTCCTCCATAGGAAGCAGGAATGGAACATTCCCCGAAGGCACTGCCTTGCGCAGCGCCGGCAATCCATACACAGCATCAATTAAGATGCCACTGCAATAATTGGCAAGAGGCGCGATAATCCGCGCTTTCATTTGGATTGCCTCTTCGTTGGTTACGGAATCCGGATTATCCGGCCTCATCATCTTCACAAAACTCCCTCGATGGTCAAACGCAAGCATCACATACCTTCCGTTGCGGGTAAAGTTGGTTGTATCTTTCATAGAGTTTGGCAGCGAAATATCTTTCGTATTTCAAATTCACTTTGCATATCCACTATCAAAAGTATACCTCACATCTCAAGTTTTCCCAAACGCAAAACCCCCTTTCGGGGGTTTTGCGCGAGAAAGAATCGAAATTACTCCCGATCCCAATTTCTCTGACGATTGAAAGGCCGTCGAGGAGCTCGTTCCTGCAAAGGACGTGCTTCGTTGACAGTCAGAGTTCGGCTGTCCATCTCCTGGCCATTGAACATTTCAATTGCCTTTTGAGCGCCTTCGTCTGTTGCCATTTCAACGAATCCAAATCCTTTGGAGCGTCCGGTTTGTCGGTCGGTAATGACCATCGCAGAAGAAACTTCTCCTGCTTGCGCGAACGCTTCCTCCAATGTCTGCGCGGTTGTGGAATATGAAAGATTCCCCACGTAGAGCTTCTTTGGATTCGCAGCTCCTGAACCCATTTGTTCTTGGTCCATAGTATACAACTTGGCTTTTTCTGTAGGCCGACCTACCTTACTTCTTCCTGGCCTACGGAATAGGCATGCATCGCTTAAACGCGAGGGAACCATAAGGAATATCCTACAACTCCTCTTATATCATATCTTTCCATAAAAAGCAACCCTTCTTCATGATCAGAAAGACCGCTTTCTATCTTGCCGCCTTAATTTCTTCTCCGGAAGCTCCGCCCTCATATTCGCACGCGCGAATAGTAATTGTTCCGATAGAGGCCTTCTGCAACGTGTACCCTGTACTGCTCGCGCTCCAGGATCCTGCTCCATTCGGACTTATTGGAACCTCTGCCAAATATCCCTCCGTAATAATGCTGTCCGCTCCGCTCGCGAGATTTAGACACGCGGTCTGCGTGGGATCGGTCACGCAATTACCTGTTACCGCGCTTGCGGTTGCTCCCGATGCGCATGTTCCAAGCAGATAAACTTCTCCGGCAGTCGCATTTTGGATAACAGAGGCGTAACTTCCTCTGTTGTCCACCTGATCAGTCTTAATTGCCGTAATAAAATTATCCGCATCAGAAAATCTTCGGGCATCTCTTGCGTCTTGGAACCTCTGCAAGGGATCTAATGCGACAAATACAACACCCGCAATAATCCCAATAATAGCAACAACGATCAGCAATTCAATGAGCGTAAATCCTCTCTTCATAAAAATGACGGAATATTACTTTTTATATAATGAATCTCGACTTTATCGTAATGTATTTCAAACATACAAATCTTCTTTAAAAATCCCTCCTTGCATTGTTTTTATTTTTCTTCTTTCGCCGCATGCCGGACAACAACCCAACCAACCAGATCTTCTTTTAGTTGTATTTTATACCAGCCGTTTAACTCCTCCAACAAAACAAACTTTTCCCCTGGATATACTCTGCCGATTTGTTCGTAATTTGTGCCTGCGCCCGCTCTCGCATTCAACCAACCAGTGGGAGTTTTCGTAATTACAACTCGCGCAACAGGTTCAGGAGAGGGAAGAGGGCTTGGAGACGGAAATTCAATCAATTCGTTCAAAGAAATCGAAAGAGAAACATCTAAAAGATAGCGATCTGCCTCTTGAGTGACCTGAAGACGCGTTGCTTCAATCTCCCGCAATATGAATTTTATTCCTCGAGGATTTAACTGCTCCACGTTGTCTAAAAGAAGACGAGCCACATCATCTTCCCGATACACAAGCCACTCGAGCTTTTTTGCTTCTTCCTTTTCCGCCGCATTGCCTTTACCCAAGGGCTTTCCCCATACTTTTTCTCCTTGCGCGACTTGCTCTTGAAGCTCCTTTCCCATAGAGGAAATGAATGCTTCTTCACCTGCTCCTTCCGGAATGATTGTTTCAATAATACGCCCCCTTACTTGTTTATCTCCATACTTTGCGGGGCTCGCCGCAATAGGAACTTGAAACTCAAATACTTGCGTATTCCCATACTCCGTCTCAATAACGGAAGTCTGCGCGATATCCCCTTTTTCTTCTTCCTTTCGATACCAAAAAGATAAGGAAAGAAGAATAATCCCTCCTCCCAACACACCCAACAAAAACAATTGCCGCCTTGCCGCATCTCGAGGTTTCGGTTTGGAAGAAGACGGAAAAGGCATGACTTTTGAAATTTGGCTCAATGGAGATAAGCCCTCCAAAGAATCTTCCTGCCCCTCGCTTCTTTGCATATTCTGCGGAGGTGCCTGCTCCTCTTGAGATTGCTCTGTCTCACTACTGATCAGAGGATCAGATTCCCACGCATCATCAAGCGCACGCACCGCCAGACCAATCGCTCCCAAATACACCAAGGGAGTCTTTTGAGTTCGAATCGCGGATTTACCCAACTGCACAGGCAAACCGGTTTTCTTCTGAATATATTTGGGCAATCCTTTTAATTTTGCCGACCCCCCGGCCAATGCGATCTCTTTCACGTCAATCTGATATTCCTTGCGCACATACTCAAGTCCCGATTGAAGCTCCGCGAATACCGGCTCAAGCTTATCAAGAATAAGAGCGCTTACCTCATTTTTTGGATTTGCGATTCCTGCCTCTTGTTTTCGTTGTTCAGCTTCTTCGTAAGAAATCTGAAACGTCTTGGCAATTGATTCGGTAAACGCATTTCCTGCTTCTCGCACCGCATACGAATATCGCAGTCCCGTATCGTCAAAAATCGCAAGAGCGCTTGTCGCGGCTCCCAAGTCCAACACGCATACAGGATACCCTGGCTTCTTTCCATATATCCCTCGAAAGACCGCAAGAGTTTCGATGTCAAACCCTTCAATCCTCAATCCGCTTTCTCTAAAAAATCGCCCCCATTCTTTGATTACTTCATTGGAAGCTGCCACAACAAAAATTTGCGCGCCGCGCGCGTCTTCATAAAGCACCCGATAAGCATAGCTCAAGTCGAGGAGCGCAAGTGGAAAAGAGCGTTCGATCGCATTTCTCACCAATTGCTCCCGTTGTTTTTTGGTATGCGCCTTAAGCGCGATAACATCAGTATATACATGGCTTTCAGGCAAGCTCACGGAAATATCTCTCCCTTCGATTTTTTGCGGCTTTGCCTTCGAGAACGCGGATTCAAGCGCCAGACGCAATCTTTTCTCGTCAAGAATTCTTCCATTTTCCACAATACCTGAAGCAATCCGAACGCGGGAGTAATTCAAAATCTCAAGAGCTCCTCCTTGCTTGGAAAGCTGGACTACTTCAATACTGTTATCTGCGATATCCACCCCTATACCTGTTTGTTTCAAGAGAGAAATCATTACGCGAGTTTTGCTTATCTTACCATTCTTGCCATGAATCTACTACAATCGAATTTTCCAGAAGAGTAACTTGAGCTTCAATTCTGCGATGATACTCTTTGAAAATTCCCTCTGTTTCCACCGTTCTCTGACCTCCGCCTCTGTCAATAATATTTATTGTACACGATCCATCGGAAACCGCCAGAACTATAGTTCCCAATCCCAACCCATAGGAGGCGTTTTCTCTTACACTCTCCAGCGCTTCTTCCATGCAACCCTCCGCAATGGACAAAGAGGATTCCCCGTTTTCAAAGTCATACGCAGATTCCAATTCTCCCAGTCCAAGGAATGCGGCCGAAGAAGCCATAATTAAACCTGATGCCGCAAGAACCAGCACAATCAATAACATGGCAAAACCTCTTCTTTGGCAGTATGATGTTGAATTCTTCATATCCAAAACTTCATCTTCGAATATTTACCGATGTGCGCGCTTCTCTTCGAGTATTCAACAGATCATTCCCATACCCCATTTCAATCTCGATACCAATTGTTTCTTTTGAACTGCCCTCGACAGTGCGATTTTCAAATATGAGACGAGTTATGTTCACTTCATCTGATGTTAACCTCACGGGAACCAGCATCCCTTCCTGAATAAAGACGGTGTTCTCGGCAGTATCAAGTAAAAGAACAATCGGATTTTTGCTCGCCTCTGCGCTGAAAAGCTGAATGCGCCCCGCATCGCTTTCAAAGATCGAATTCTCTTCATCTACTCCGTCAGATTCTCGGATTGCCCTTCCCATGATATCTAATACAAAACGCATATTCGCCTGCACCTCCTGCTGCGCAAATGTTTTCTCTCTTGCCTGTGAAAGCGAAAGTCCAAAGGAAATCAAAGATCCCATAACCATTCCCACGATTGCCAAATAGATAAGCGTTTCGACAAGAGTAAATCCTTTCATGTTTACTTGTAATTGATTCGGACTGCTTCAAGAACGCTTGCCGAAACGCCATCTCCTTCTAATATTGCTCGATAGCGAATCCACTGATCCCCATTGTGGTCTGTATGAATTGTTTCTCCTGTCGAAATTGTGTAGAAATCAGTTTCATCTCCGTCTTCTCCTTCGGGCCCAGACCAGCTCGCAGACCAAATCCCCGGAGAACCGGCCGCATCAGGCGCCGTTTGAATTTGAAGTTTCACCACGCAAGAGACGCAACTTTCATTCGTTTTACTCCACTCCCATTCAATAATTTGAAAGGCGCTCGGTTTTCCCGTATCAAATTCCGAAGAAATATATGTGCCGGTTAATGGATATGAAGGCATCCCGGAACTCGCTTGATTAATGTTGAAGCCAATTATAATCCATCTTCTGTTTGATTGACTAAGAGACCAAGTCATCTCCGCTAAAGAACTTCCTTCCTGCGTGCTTGCCGCGCCGTAGTGATTTGTTTCTCCCGATCCCCCAAGCTCTTCTTGAAGTTGTTCTGTTTGATCAGCGCCGACCACAGCCATACCATTTGCGTTCGACACCAGAAAATCCTGCACCAGATCATTTTCCTCGCTTGAGATAACAAGCGATGGACTCCCGCCAATACCCTTTCCCGTGTTAATTCCCTCAATAGGATTACTCAAAGAAACACCGCTATAAGAGATGGCGGCGACCGCAATTTTGTCTTTCCCATTTCCAACAATATCCACATCAATCGCTTGCATTCCTATCGAAGGATGTTCCAGCTTCCATACGCCTAAGGTTGGTTTTCCTCCCAATTGCTTCTCCTCGGCAATTCGAGAAAGCGATTGCGCTCCAAAAGTTACGCTCGCGATATTCCTTCCCTCTTCTGAAAATACCGTAACCACCAAGAGAGGATTTGCTCCTGAAACTTCATGCTGAAAATTCAATCGAGAACAATCGCACCCATTTGCGGAAACATGCTCGATCAAAGGAGGAGCCGCGCTCGCCGTCTGTACAGGAAACAAATACGCAATGAAAAAAACAATTGCGCTCAACCCCATCACGCTCTTACACAACTTACTTGTTATCTTTGGATTTCGACACTTCATAATTCTTGCAGCGTTATTGCCCCATCTCCATCGCCCAATACAGGAGAAATTGCCGTGCCATTGAATGTTCCATCCGAAAAATCTCCTTCAGTATCTTCAATCCATTCTTTGCTCTCCCAATTGGCAAGGTACATTGTCCGCATAAGTTCCTGGGATTGACCATGGCTTGTTTCCCATTGCACGCGCACAATTGCTTGTTTTGAATGCGCGTCCGTAAACAATCCCGGGCACGAGGTTATCTGATTTGAGGCGTCCAGGCACACAGGATATAGAAAGATCGTTCTTGTGAAATTTCCTGCGATATCAAAACTTCCCTCTCCCTTTAGCGTCCATTCCCCGTTCTGGATATCCACTCCGCTTTCGCTGTATTTCAGTTCATTCCATCCCTTATTCCGAATAGACAACAATGCTTCCATGCCTTCCTGCGCGACAAATCCCGCTTGCGCGTATTCATCCCCGCGCGTAAGCGCGGTAAATCCTCCCGTTGCCAAGCTCCCGAAAGCGGTAACAAACAGCGCAAACAGCGCCAACGCGAGAATTACCTCCAACAAGCTTTGTCCTTTTGTATGAAAAAACTTTGAATTACAAAACTCTTTCCACGACGGCTTTTCAGTATGCAAAGCAACAAAACATTTGCGCATAAAAGTTTTCTACTTTTTCTTGAATTACGAAATACTTTGCGCCACAGGGTATGAAGCGCGCACGGAGCGCGACTGGCGCGAGTAAGAACAAAAATTCAGCAGAATTTTATGTGGCGCTTCATACCCTGTGGCGCAAAGTATTTCGTAATTCAAGGAATCATTGTTCCGCCATTCCCTTCTCGTTTACCGTAATAATGCTTTCTCCGTAGACCTCATGCGTTACCTTCGCACTGCCCTCCTCAAAAGGAAGTCCGACACCTCGTTGAAAGCGAATCTCTCCATTCACAAAAGTGGTTTCTACGTTGAGCGTCCGATCCAATTTCAAAATCTCATCAAACTCGACATCCCTTTCTTGGTATGTATCCCCTTGATATAAGATGATATTCCAAGAATCCTCTTCCATTTCAAATTTGACACCATGTCCCCTGCCATTCAATCCCGCCGCCGCCTGATCTCTCGCGCTTCGTATCATTTGCGTAATCTGTATAGACACCTCCTGTAATTGCGCATGTTCCTGCAGACGTCCATACACGCCAATCCCAACCCCAACAAACAAAAGCGACACCGCTACCACTACTAATAATTCAATCAGCGTGAATCCCGGTGAAAAATGGCTCGACATACGCGTATGCATCATTTATCTTTGAATATTTCCTGTAATGTCGTAAATCGGGGTAATGATAGAAAGCGCCAAAAACGCCACAATCGAACCAATCAGAAGAAGGAGAATGGGCTCAATAGCCGCAGATAACGATTTCGTGGCGGTATCCAATTGATCTTCATAAAACTCCGCAGTAAAGAAAAGTGTTTCTTCAAATTTTCCCGAATCCTCCCCCACTCGAACCATTTGCACTAAAAGCTGCGGGAACAGATGAGGAAATTTTTCCAAGTTGTCTGCAAGTTTTGCTCCCCCTTGTACCGCCTCTTCCATCCGTTTCATTGCTTTTTGATAATGATAATTCCCCATCACACTGCTCGTAACATGCAAGGACTCGTCAATATCTATCCCGCTCTGCAAAAGCATTCCAAGCGTGTAAGAAAATCTCACCAGGTTCGAACTTTTTACGATCGGTCGGCTGATCGGAATATGCAACAGCATCCAGCTAATTGCCGGCCGCAAAAAGGTTCGATGAGCAAGCCACCAAAGCGCAACAATTCCCACACTCATTCCTCCCAAAAGAAAACCCCCATATCTATCCACAATATCAGCCGTTGCAATCAACGCTCGCGTCGTAAAAGGCAAATCAATTCGAAGCCCCTTAAAAAGAGGAGTAACTTGCGGCAAAATGACAAACGCGAACACTACACCAAGAATGATGCTGCCAGCTAAAATAATGCTGGGATACACCATCGCGCTTTTAATCTTTTCGCGCAACTGGCGTTCTTTTCCCATCTGTTTGGAAATTTGCTCAAGGTTTTCCACCAACGTGCCGGAGATTTCTCCGGCTTTCACCATATTAAGGAATAACCCGTCAAATGCGCTTGAATGATCCGCCATTGCCGAAGAAAGCGTTCTGCCTGATTCCACAGCGGCGCGAATGTTCCGTATCACGTCCGCCAAACGTCCGGTGGAAGATTCTTCCGCAGTCGCAAGCGTCTGCGAAATAGGAACACCAGATTTTAACATCACCGCTAAATGCTTCGCCAATATCCCTTTTTGAGACAGTGAGATTCCTCTTATGGAGATTTCAGTCGTGAAGATATGATGAGATTTCATACACAAAATATGCCTTACGTTTTTATCACACGCAACACTTCTTCAATCGTGGTAATGCCTTCCATCGCTTTTCCCAACCCATCCTCAAGCATTGTCTGCATTCCATCCTTTTTCGCCTGCGCCATAATCTCATCGCTCGAGGATTGTTTTAAGATAAGTTTTTTAACTTCTTCCCGCATTTCTAAAATTTCAAAAATGCCAATTCGCCCCGCGTATCCGGTGTTTCCGCAAACCTCACACCCGATTCCTCGAAATACAATCAATTTGGAAAGATTTTCATACCCCTTGCTCTTAAAGAAATCTTCGATTTCCTGCTCTTGCATGATAAAACGTTTTTCCTGAACAGAAAGGGATGCGGAAGCGCGGCACTGCTCGCAAATCTTCCGCACCAGACGTTGGGCGATAACCATATTTACTGTTGAAGTCACCAGAAATGGATCTACTCCCATCTCCAGCAACCGAGGCAAGGTAGTCGCGGTATCGTTCGCATGAAGAGTAGACAGTACGAGATGCCCGGTCATCGCCGAATTCACCGCGATATTCGCCGTCTCCTCATCGCGGATTTCTCCGATCATAATAATATCGGGATCCTGGCGCACAATCGCCCGCAATCCTTTCGCAAATGTTAAATTAGTTTTGGGATTCACCTGAATCTGGCTCACGCCTTCAATATCGTATTCCACGGGATCCTCAATCGTGGAAATATGCACTTCCCTCTGATTTAAAATTTTCAAAACGGCGTAAAGCGTAGTAGTTTTTCCGCTTCCCGTCGGTCCTGTTACGAGGATCATTCCATGCGGATTTCTGATCGCTTTTCTCACTCGTTCCAAATCTTTTTCCCCAAGCCCCAATGCAAAAAGATCAAATTGTCTGCCATGCGCAGAAAGCAAGCGTAAGACGGCATTCTCCCCTTGCGTTACCGGCACAATAGACACACGCACATCCACTTGGGAATTGCTCGCAGAAACGCGATCGCCATAAAACACCGGCGAAAAACGAAATTTCCCATCTTGTGCCGCCCGATGCTCGTCGGTGCGCAGATGAGCAAGAATTTTAATGCGGGTAATGCTTGGCTCTCCAATTTCTTTGGGCATTTCCAGCACATCGTGCATCACCCCATCAATACGAAAGCGTATTCCCACTTTCTTGACATAAGGTTCGATATGAATATCGGACGCTCCGTTTTGATATCCATACTGCAATAACAAATCCACAATTTGCGTAATCGCGTTATCCCGTTCATGAGCGGGGATGGAACGATTGGCAAGCTGTTCCAACGCGCGCTGAACTTCCCCTCGCAATCCGAGTCGGTAGCGCCCCAATGCTTTTTCCAGATCGCTTTTAGTTATGTATCCCGCGATCAAGGGTTCTCCAAGACGCTTCTCTATCAGATGCCTTGCGCGCAATGATTCGGGATCTCGCATCCCAACCTTGATTCCGTTTTGAGAACGCCCAAGAATAACGAGCGCGTTCGCACGCGCCATAAGTTCAGGAATTTTGAGAAGGAGCGTCTCATCAATCCGTTCTCGCTTTAAATCAAAAAACGGGACTCCCTTGGATTCTGCCACAAGTTGCCCCATTTGATTCTCTTGAATGAATCCTTCTTGAATAAGGACATCTTCGATATCCTTATTCTCTGACTGCGCAAGTTCCGCGGCGCGATCAAAATCCCGATCTTCCACATGACCCGGAGTTACCAAAAGCATTTTAAGCGCATCTTTTCCTATTGCCATAGTTCATTGCTGCGTTGCAGCTCTTGTTCCTGCTAAGCATTCCCTTACTTTCGCGATCACATCTTTCATGGAATAATCCGATTTCACAAGATAATCGGTTGCTCCCATGCTTTTTCCTTTTTCTATGTCCGCCTCTTGACCAAGATTGGAAAGGATAATCACCGGAATGCTCTTCAGCTCTTTTTCTAGTTGAATATCCTCAAGCACCTCAAAACCATTTTTCACAGGCATAATAAGATCTAGCAAGATGATATCCGGCTTTTTTCTTCGAATTTGTTCCATCGCGTCTTGCCCGTCTGGAGCTACCAATACCTCAAATCCATCACGCCTCAAACCATCTTGATACGCTCTCGCGATAAACTCATCATCTTCAGCCAAAAGAATTGTAATCTTTTTGTTCTTCATGATAGAAAAGCGGTTATCTCTCAAAACTGGCGTTCCACTCTTTCAACAATTTCCTCCGGAGTAAGATTCACTTTCACCAGATAATCCGCGCTTCCCGCCGCTCTTGCTTCTTCCGCGCGTTCTTCCACTTGCAAATTAGTCAATACCACAACTGGTATTGATGAAGTTTGCCGATCTTGTTTGAAGTTTTTTATAAGAGATATTCCGTCTGTATCTGGCAACATAATATCAAGAATAATCACGTCGGGATTCAAACTCTTTCCCTTGCTCAATCCTTCAGTTCCGCCCGATGCCACTTCCACCTCGTATCCTGCCGCTTCAAACTGGCGCGTAAGAATACGCGTCATTATTTCATCTTTATCAATAAGCAATACTTTTTTTGTCATATCGTTAGCGAAGAATATCGCCAATCCACTTGTTTAACCGCGCCAGCGAAGCGTTCGCCTTGACGAAATACAATACGCTTCCCGCTTTTGAAGCCGCAACAAGATTTTCTTCGTTGCTTAAATTAGTCAGCATGATCACGGGAATCTGCTTCGTTTCTTCCGCTTCCTTCAATTCCCTCAAAACCGTCAATCCATCTTTTTGAGGCAAGAGAATGTCCAATAGCACAAGATCCGGGCGCCATGCGCGCGCTTTCTCCAGACCTTCGTTCCCGTCTGCCGCAATCTTTATTTCATACCCTTCCCGCTCCAGATGATCGGCGTATGCTTTCGCGATCTTACTCTCGTCTTCCACAATAAGAATTTTTTTGGCCATACGATATACGGTGTTGTTACATTTCTGCTAATCCCACTTCTCCTTTTATAGATTTTATACCTTTTAGAGGAATTGTAACAGAGAATGTCGTTCCTTTCCGTTCCTCTGAAACAAACCAGATCAAGCCGCCTACTTTTTCAAGAATTAATTTGTTCACGTACAATCCCAACCCCGAACCCTCGGCTTGAGCGCGCACGGCGTTATCGGCTCGAAAGAATTTCTCAAAGATGCGAGCTTGGACTGCTTTGGGAATCCCCAAGCCATGATCTGTTACTTGAATAAGCGCGTACTCTTCTCTTGGCTTTACTTCTCTCGCGCTCTGATAGGAAACTCCTTTCATTTTGGCGATTTCTCTGCCGCTTATCCTTCCCGCGCTTACCTGCACTAAACAATGTTCCCCTGTCGAGTATTTGATCGCATTGGTCACCAAATTATGCACGGTCTGGCGAATCAACGTGGCATCGAGCAAAATAGTCGGCAACGACACACTTGGCTTGAGAAATTCAATCGAACATGAGCGTCCCTTCGCCAAAGGAGCCACTTCATCCAACACGCCTTGAATAAGATTCTCAAGCTGTACGGGCGTTGCCTCAATTTTCACTCGCCCCGCCTCCACTCTCGACACATTCAGCAAATCATTGACCAACGAGATCATGCGCTCGGTGGATTGCTGGACATTATCAATATACTCCTTCTGCTTTTGATTCAATTTCCCCACCTCTTCATTCCAAAGCATTTCCACAAAAAGCTTAATCGCCGTAAGCGGAGTTCGCAGTTGATGAGAGGCAACCGATACAAATTCCGTCTTCATCTGATCAATTTCTTTGAGCTGGGTAACATCGTTGAAGATAATCACTCCTCCGATATTTCCGTAATGCAGCAAACCCGTTACGGAAGCCGTAATCGGAAAAAGTTTGCCCGAGCGATTTTTACAAAACAAGTCGTCTTCCAAGCCGATCACCACCGTGCTTACCTCTTCGAGTGCCTTCCTCAAGGGAGAATCAGGAGAGGAAATTTCTTCATTACCTTTCACAAGCCGGAAAATTTCTTGGATGGGCTTTCCTTTTGCTTCTGCCGGAGCAATACGTAAAAGGATGCCCGCCGCCTGATTCATAAGGAGAACTTTGCTTGCCTTATCAATCAAAATCAAACCTTCTCGCATCGAGGATAAAATTGCGCTTAATTGAATATTCTCTTCGTCGCGGCGATATTGGGGAAAAAAGAATCTCATACGCGGATTTTTCTATCATACTATACTCTGTACCCAAAGAAAATCGCTTTGCGCAAAAAATCGGCGCGGACAACGCGCCGATCTCTGCAATGCTCTCTTATTTCTTTACTTTCCGCAAGTGACGGAAACTTTCCACCGCCATAAACGCGGCCAGTGCTCCCGCCGCCCAGCTTAACCACAATGGAACTTCCCAACCTTGCACCCATGCCTGCCATTGAAGAAGACTTCTTGCTCCATGTATCGCAAAAATCGCGGTAAAAATAATCCCCGCGGCGACAAAAAAGTTTTTCTCTTTCAACATGCATTTTGTAATACACCCTTTCTTATATATTCATTATATGACAAAACATTTTTTTGGCAATCCAAAGAAAGCAACATTACAATCTAAAAATCAAAATAAAAAAGAGGCGCTTGGCGCGATTGGAACAAAGTTCCTTGCGCGGCAAACGCCTTTAGACTGAGAGATTCTCATGCGACATAATTGTCGCGGTCTTACCTCTCTTGGGCAATAATGCAAGCGGCTTCCAATCCACGAAGGATTAGGAAGCGCATGCGGGGCGATACAATGTCGATTTGCCCCAGTTCTTGGGGAGTGCAAAACCTCAGTTCCCCAAGCGCCAACTTGTTCTGGAACTCAGGAGTTTCCTCCACAGCATCCCAGAAAATCGGAGTTACAAACGCCAGGTCAATACCAGTCCTCGGTTCATCCTCCTTTCCTTCCTCCTTACGAATAGAGTCCCTCATCAGGAAAGCTGGGTAAAGAGGCAACAGGCCAACGAACGAATTAATCTTCAATCCGGCCTCTTCCTCGAACTCCTGGCGAAGCGTTCGCTTAATCACTTCTTGGTAGTCCCCCGGGGTAATACCTTCGAAGTGCACCAGTTCTAACCCCCCCACCGGTCAATTCCCATTTCCCAGAAAGATCCTGCTGGTAAATGGAATCTGTTTCCAGACGCCGACGGAGGAGAACAGACAAATCCCCGTTCTCCATCGGACGCACTACCAAACCAAACAGGCCAATGCCTGTGGCAATTGCGCGTCCACGAGTTACATTCATCCGAGCTTCAGCTAAAATCCGTTCGATATCTGCCATGAAAACCCTCCTCTCATTGAATTCCTGAACAGCTATACAATTATGTCATATTGCAAAATTTTAGTCAACCATTGACAAATTTATATAATGGTGCTATACTTTTCTTAACCTTCGAGAATTCTCTGGACAGAGAGAACCCCGCAAGGAGCACATTTTATCGCCAAA
>MHTV01000007.1 GCA_001823215.1 Candidatus Wildermuthbacteria bacterium RIFCSPHIGHO2_02_FULL_45_25
GCTTTGCTCTTTCGGGCTACGATGGAGTAAATCCTGCAGGAAAGCAAAGGTCGAGTTGAAAGAACTGATATTTCTGACAAAAGTATGATGCAACGCTTGAAACAAGCGCGTTCCTTTGTGGGGTCATACTGGCAATGGTTTGGAATGCTTGGGTTGGGAGGTGTGGGAGTAATTACCCTTACGGTTAGCGGTCTGAATCCCATTCATTTTCTTGGCGCAGTGGACTCGTCTCAAGGAGAACGCGTAACTCAAGAAGTATACGGCGGCAATGGGCAATTGGTGTCTAGCGATACGCAAGTTCTGACAAGCGAAGGTTCCGCGCGGCATACGCTCGAATTCAAGATTGGAGGCACGAATATGCAAGGAATTGAGATAGCGAATATGGATTTGAAAGAAGAAGATGCGACAAGCCCAAAGGAAGTGCTTAAGATTGATGCAGGGTCTAAGAAAATTTTCGTGGATAAGCTGATCTTGAAAAATGTGCATGCGGCAGAATTGACCATGGAAGACAGCGAAGTCATCGAGCTTGTGGTGAATGGCGTGCGGGCTGATGGCGCTTCGACTCATGTGGATGTTGCAACTGCTCCGCTTGTTCATCGAGGATTCCGCGGCTACGGGAGCTTGCCTATCTGGAAAGTGGATGCTTCCCGTTATGACGTGGTGGAGATTGAAGCAGATGAGGATGCCCATGTGAGTTCTATTGTCCTGGAGAACATCAATATCCCGGGCGAGCTCTCGATACGCGATATCGTTGCCAATCAGGTGGTGATTGAAGACTCCACGATCGGCCGAGGAGACGGGTTGGAGAATAAGGATTTTGTGTTTGATGATGTGGTTGTGGAAGTTGCTTCCATCGAAGGCGTGGTGGAGGCGCCGGTGGATAATCTTCTCGCGCCAGTCGTGGTCCCATAATCTTGTTTGCGCAAACAGTACTGTTTTTCGCGCGTCCGCCGCAAGGCGGACGCGCGATTTGCAGAGGATGTCAAAACATAGTATGACAAGGGAAACACCTTTTAATTTTTGAACAAACCCATGCTTTACCAAAAAATACTTTCAAATGGCTTGCGCGTAATTGTGATACCCCAGCAAAGCACGCAGGCCGCAACAGTTCTTGTGCTTGTCGGCACGGGCTCTAAATACGAGACCAAACGCATCAGCGGGATTTCCCATTTTTTAGAGCACATGTTTTTCAAAGGAACTCTCAAGCGTCCGACGCAGCTTGAGGTTGCAGAAGAGCTTGATCGGGTGGGGGGATCTTTTAATGCTTTTACGAGCGCCGAATATACCGGGTATTACGCGAAAGTTAATGCTTCTCATACGGATTTGGCTCTCGACTGGGTTTCAGATATTCTCTTACACTCTCTCTTGCCTGCGAAAGAAGTCCGAAAAGAACGAGGAGTTATTGTGGAAGAAATCAATTTATATTATGACAATCCCGGTTCGCGCGTAGAAGAAATTTGGCCGGAATTGCTGTACGGAGATCAGCCGGCGGGTTGGAATATCGCGGGCGATAAAGAAACTGTTTCGCGCATGACAAGGAAAAATCTTGTTAAGTATATGCAAAGCCAGTATACGGCTGCCAATACCGTGCTTTGCGTCGCGGGAAATGTGGATGCGGCAAAGGTGTTTGCTTTGGCGGGAAAGCTTTTTTCTTCTTTGCCCTCAACGTTGCCGGCAAAAAAAGCGACGGTGGCGGATGTCCAAGCGAAACCCGAAGTCCTTTTGGAGTTCCGAAAGATTGATCAGACGCATATTGCGTTTGGCGCGCGCGGCTTTTCTTTATTTCATCCCCATCGGGAGGCCCAGGATGTGCTTGCGGTAGTGTTGGGGGGCATGATGAGTTCTCGGTTGTTCACGCAGGTAAGAGAAAAACACGGATTGGCGTATAGTATATCCACGAATTCTGAAACAAATACGGATACCGGCTGGCTCATGACCACGGCGGGTATTAAAAACGAATATGTCGAAAAAGCCATCAAGGTAATTATCGAGGAATACAAGCGTGTTAAGCGGGACTTAATCTCTGTTGCCGAGCTGGAAAAAGCAAAGGAGCACGAAATCGGACGTCATATTCTGCAAATGGAATCAAGCAGCGCGCAGGCGGAATTTTTTGGCATGCAAGAGCTTCTTGAACGCAAAATTTTAACTCCCGAGGAACTCTATGGTAAGATAAGAAAAGTAACGGCGGAAGAGATTCGGGAATTAGCGCGCGTGTTGTTTTGCCCTGATCGCATGAACCTTGCCCTCGTTGGGCCATATAAAGATAAGGAAAAGATTCTCAAGTTGTTGAACGTATAAGAAATTATGAATAATCATTCCCTTCTTGATATTTCATGGGGGACAATCATCAAGTTGGCATTGGCAGGGTTTCTTATCTATGTGGTTTTTCTTGTGAGAGAGATTTTGGTGTTGGTGTTGTTTGGCATTATTATTTCTGTGCTTTTTGATCCCGTTATTGAATATCTTCAGAAACGAAGAATTCCGAGAGTTGTTTCTACGTTGAGCATTTACCTTTTGATTTTTGGTTTTGTCTCGTATGTGATTTTTGCGTCAGCGCCGCTTTTTATCGGGGAAATTCAACGGTTCGCAACGTTGCTGCCGCAATATTTTGAAGAGCATATTTCTCCTTCTCTTCAAGGATTGGGCGTAACAGGATTTGATGATTTTGAGAGTTTTGTGGATGCGTTTTCCGCGCGTATTGCGGGAGATACTTCCAACGTAACAAAAGCGTTTTTTAGCATCTTTGGCGGAATTTTTTCTACTCTTTTTGTGATCAGCGTTTCGATTTTTCTCTCGATGGAAGATCGTCCCATTGACCGCGCGATTAAAGTATTGTTTCCCCGCAGGTATGAAGCAATCGCGTTGGAGTTATGGGGGCGTTCGCGAAGAAAAGTTTCCGGCTGGTTTTTATCTCGACTGATCAGCTCGACCTTTGTTTTTGTCGCCACGTATCTTACATTGTTTCTGTTTGATGTTCCGTATCCTCTTACCCTGGCGCTTTTGGCGGGCGTTATGAATTTTGTGCCGGTGATTGGTCCTTTGATTGCGGGCGTGCTGGTTGCTTTAATGACTGCGCTGGATTCCCCATTGCGCGCGGTGTTCGTGATTCTTGCATTTACTCTGATTCAGCAAATTGAGGAAAACGCGATTATGCCCCTGCTTTCGAAAAAATTTATTGGTCTGCCGCCTTCCTTGGTTCTTATTTCGCTGGCGCTCGGCGCTCAATTTTGGGGTATTATGGGAGCAATCCTTGCTATCCCGTTAGCCGGTATTCTTTTTGAATTCCTTCGCGATTTTCTTAAGAAAAAGAAAGAACAGCAGGCGATTGTCCTTTGATGAAATGCTTTACATTGTTGCCACTCCCATTGGAAATCTCGGCGATCTGACGATTCGCGCGCTTGACGTCCTGAAGGACGCCGATTTGATCTTATGCGAAGATACGAGGGTTACTCGCAAGTTATTGGAACGTTTCGGAATTCAAAAACCGACAATGAGTTACCATCACCACAGCAAACTCGAGAAAGTCGGACAGATCATGGAACTTTTGCGGGCAGAAAAAAAGATTGCTTTGGTATCAGACGCCGGGACTCCGGGGATATCCGATCCCGGGAACAAGTTGGTGGAAGAGGTTGCGCGCCATTTGCCGGAGGTTGCGATTATTCCTATCCCCGGTGCTTCTGCGGTTGCCGCCGTCGCGAGTATTTCTGGATTCCCTATGGATCGTTTTTTGTTTCTGGGATATCCCCCCCAGAAAAAAAAGCGGAAAAAATATTTTGAAGAAGTAGTATCTTCATTGTATCCCGTGGTATTTTATGAATCTCCTTTCCGTATCCGGCGCACGCTTGAGGAACTTCAGCGTGTTGCCCCTGATATAAAAATCGTTGTGGGGCGAGAACTCACTAAAAAATTTGAGACTATTTATCGCGGGATGATTGAAGAAGTTTTAATGAAGTTGGGGGATTCGCCCAAGGGAGAATTTGTGGTGATTGCCAAGAAATTCCATAGCCGCGTGGATAGTTCGGAAGAATAAAAACCCGACATATTCAAAGATTGAGGAATGGTATGGTATAAAGAAGAGAATAGTTCTGCCAATAATGTTATGTCTAAGGAATTGCCTACCGGCGCAGTAAAAACTTCTTCTGGTTTTAATTCCGAAACGGATGTCCTTCGATTGGGTCAATTGCGCTATTCCATTTTTGTTTTTGTTATTACGGCCGGATCTGTTCCGCTTTTGTATTTTCTCCTGACGCTTCCCTGGCCCACAAGCCGCATTGGAGCCGCGCTTCCTCTGTGTGTTTTGTTTTTCTTTACGGTATTTACGAGGTATGCCGCTCGAGGGAAATTCATACGCATGGCGGTGATTGCAGATCATCTGGTAACTCTTATCTGTACGGCATTTTTGGTGTATTTTACGGGAGGGGCATTGAGTCCTTTTAATTTCTTTCTGATGGTTCCCGTAATGTTCGGAAGTTTCCTTGTGGGGAAAAAATTTGCGCTGGGAATACTTGGGATTGTGCTTACGCTGATTGTTTCTTTTCTGTGGATTCCAAATCCGGCGGACACGGATTGGCGAATCAAATTAACATTTGTGCTGGTATATGCGATTCTCATCGCGTACATCTCTTATGTCTTGCTGTTTTTGCGGGATATGTTGGTGCGCTTGGATCGCGTGCGCAAAGCCGCCCAGGAGCGAATCTTCTATTTGGAACATATTACGGCCCAATTGAAAGAGCTGGACGAATTAAAAAGCGAGTTTGTTTCACGAACTTCTCATCAATTGCTGACTCCTTTGAATAGAATGTTTTGGATCATAGGGACGGTGCTGGAAGGGCAATTCGGGCGTGTCTCTAAAAAACAACAGGAACGTCTTCAGGCGGTTCATGATAACGCAAGAATGCTCATTAAATTGATAAGCGATCTGTTGGACTTGGAAAAAATTGAACAAGAGGTGCGTGGCGCCAAGCGCGTGCCCTTAAAGATCGCTGATGTCATATCGAAAATTTTGAAGAATCAGAAAGATGCTATTAAAGAAAAAGATTTGCGCGTGGATTTTCGGGGCGACAGTAGTATTACGATGGTTTCAGATCCTCGTCTAATGGAGTCTTCGCTCGGCCACATTATTGATAACGCGGTGCGGTATAACAAGAAAGGAGGCGAAGTGAAACTCCAATTGGTTCAAAGTGATGATAAAGTAGTTATGACGGTTGAGGATACCGGCATCGGAATTCCCGTAAAGGATATGCCGTATATTTTCAAGAGGTTCTATCGGGGAGAAAATGCCGCGCGCTCGGTCGCAGACGGAACAGGGTTGGGACTTGCGTTTGCTCAAGCAGTGATTGAAAAAGAGGGCGGGAAATTGAGTATCGAAAGCAAAGAAAATGAGTGGACAAAGGCAACAATTTCATTTCCTTCTCAAGCGGAAGATACGAAACAAGAAATCGGCTCTTGAGAGCCGATTTCTTGTTGAGGATTTGAATTGCGACAGAGATGGTTCGATAGCTCGACCCGCACAAATTCATTAAGGTATGAATTACGAAACTCCTTTCTCGCCACAAGGGTATTGCATAATTCACCGGTTAAGATATCTCCTTGGATATGTTCACAAACGCATTGACTGCTTTGTTGACATCTTCTTTTGTATGACTGCTTGAGATTTGCACACGGATGCGGGCTTTGCCTTCGGGAACCACGGGGAAGCTAAAGCCAATAACGTAAATGCCTTCCTGGAGCATGCGTTTTGCCATTTGCTGTGTTTTCTTCGCATCTCCTAACATAACAGGCACGATGGGATGCACAGATGTGGGAACCGTAAATCCGTTCTGTTGCATTTTTTCTCTAAAATATTTCGTGTTTTCCCAAATTTGCGCGCGCAGTTCGGGATGTTGCTGGATGTATTCAATGGCAAAGAGCGAGGCGGCAGCTACCACTGGAGGCAGAGAATTGGAAAAGAGGTATGTTCGGGAACGTTCACGCAAGAGAGAGATGAGTTCCTTGGGGCCTGCCACAAATCCTCCGGAAGCTCCGCCCAATGCTTTCCCATAGGTGGATGTAATGACATCTACGCGATCTCTTACTCCGCAATGCTCGTGCGTGCCCCGTCCGTTTTCTCCCATAAAACCTGTAGCGTGGGAGTCATCTACGACCACAAGAGCGTCATAAGTTTCAGCCAAATCGCAAATTTCTTTGAGGGGGGCAATATCTCCATCCATACTAAACACTCCGTCAGTTACAATGCATCGAACGCGTTTGTCTTTGTGATCTTGCATTCCTTTCTCCAAATCAGCCATGTCCATGTGCCGGAAGATAAATTTCTGGGCTTTGCAAAGACGGATTCCGTCAATAATGCTTGCATGGTTTAAAGCATCAGAAAGAATAACATCTTCTTCTCCCAGAAGACTTGCGAAAAATCCCATGTTTGCGGCCATGCAGGAGGAGTACAAGATAACGTCTTCCTTTCCGACAAATTCTGCGGTCTTTTTTTCCAAATCTTTGTGAATGGTCTGGGTGCCGCAGATAAAACGAACCGATGAGAGCCCGAAGCCATAGTTATCGAGCGCTTCTTTTGCCGCCTGAATCATTTGATCTGATCCCGCGAGTCCCAGGTAGTTGTTGGAGCAGAAATTTAACACACGCTCGCCATTCGTCCGGATTTCTCTTCCCTGCTTTGACGAAAGAACGCGTTCCGCCTTGTGGAGGCCGGCTTGTTCGATTTGCTCGAGTTCTTTTTGAATGAGTGGCTTGAGAGAAGAATACATAACTAAAATTTGAGAATTATTTTGGGGTGCTGCGTCATCTTTTGCTCCATGAGTTCCTTTGTGTAGTGGTCAAATGGGATAATCGTATCTTTCCCCTCTTTCAGGATAACGCGCCAGATTTTTTCCTGGATCCCGTTCGTCTTATCAGAAAGCATTCGTTGGCTTGTCTGCCACGTCTGAAATATCTGTCTTCCGATTACTCCGTGAAGCGTCAAACCTTTTACCACAATATTTTTGAATCGCGGGATTTGAAAATCCCCGTCTCTTAATCCGAATAAAATTATATGTCCGCCACTCCTCGTTATTTCGAGGGCATTGAGAACAGAGCTGTTGGGGCCTGCCATCTCAAACGCAACATCAACGCCTTTGTTGTGTGTCAGCTTTTGAATATGGGCAAGAAGTTCGGAATCTGCGGATAAGGATGCTTGTGCGGGTTTTTGAATGTGAATGGTTTCATGCGCGCCCAGTTCTTTTGCCATGCGCAGATTCTGTTCTGCCACGTCCACCGCGATGATTTTTGAAGCTCCGAATGCTCTAGTGAGCAATACCGTAAAGAGTCCAATGGGACCGCATCCCAAAATAGCAACGCGTTTACCCTTTAGATCAACCTTTGAGCAACAATGAATAGCGTTCCCAAAGGGGTCTAAAATAGCGGCAATTTCAGGCCGAATGCGTTCCTGATCAACCTGCCAGAGATTTTTTGCCGGCAGTTTTGCGTATGATGCAAAGATGCCGTCCAAACTTATCCCTAAAATCTTCTGATCCAAACAAACTTCTTCTTCGCCTACTCGGCACTGAAAACATTTTCCGCATGTTACATGAGAATCACCAGAGACATCATTGCCTGCTTGGATGCCATAAATGTTTTCGACTTGAGACCCTACCTGTATAACTTTTCCCATAAATTCATGGCCTAAAATTCTTTGGGTTTTTCCTTCCTGTTCCATGGACTTGGAGATGAGATCGCGGAATACCTGGCGATGCCAGATGCCGCGGTCTGTTCCGCATACGCCGACGTATCGCACTTCCACAATCACGGAAATTGCGTCTCGAGGGTCTGCTTGTTCGTCTAACATTGGCATGGGAGTTTCTCTCTTGATAAATCCGGTTGAGGTCTCCCAGTCATCTTTCTGCCTATCAAATGTAAGCGCGTTTATGACGTTCATAGGAAAAATTGTTGCTTGTATTTTTGAGTATCGCTTTGTTGAGCCGCAATGTCAACGGTGGTGTGGAAAAATATGTTTTGACAAACATGAATGATTTGAGTACAAAGAAAGTGGCTCCAAAATTTTCATACGCGGGTGAGGGTATGACAACAACTTCGAGAGAAAGTTCTTGCGCTGTTTGTGGGGAGCGTATAGCAACTCCTTCGGTGCGCACTTCGCGCGTTGTCATTAAAGGCACAGATGGGATGCCAAAAGTCTACCACGCAAGGTGTGTTCCCCTTGCCGAGATGAAAGAGGATATGTAAGGGTGAGCTATTCCCTAAGAAACCCCGATGCGATATTTCGTATCGGGAGTTTGCTTTTAAGCTAAAAATGCGTATGATAAAGGGCAATGGCAAAATTTTATATCACTACAAGCATCCCCTACGCCAACGCGGCTCCGCATATTGGATTTGCGTTAGAAGCGATTCAAACAGATGTGATTGCGAGATTCCACCGCCAGAAGGGCGAGGATGTTTTCTTTTTAACGGGAACGGATGAGCATGGAACGAAAATTCAGCGTACGGCAAGGGATGCCCTCGTCTCTCCCCAAAAATACGTGGACGGCATCGCCGTAAAATTTCAGGAATTAGCGAAAGTTTTGAATATTTCAAATACTGACTTTATCCGCACCAGCGATCAAAAACGGCATTGGCCGGCAGTGCGGGAAGTTTGGCAAAAGCTGCAAGCGAACGGAGATATCATAAAAAAACAATACGAAGGATTGTATTGCTCTGGTTGCGAGGGCTTTTTAACTCCCACGGATTTGGTGGACGGCAAATGTCCTTATCACCAAAAAGCGCCGGAGTTGGTAAAAGAAGAAAACTATTTTTTCACGCTTTCCAAGTACGCAGATCGCTTGAGAGAAATTTTAGAAAAAGGGCAGATTTGCGTAGTTCCGGATTATCGAAAAAATGAAGTAATGGAGCTTATCAGGCAAGGACTGGAAGACGTAAGTTTTTCCCGTCCCCGCACTACGTTGGAGTGGGGGATTCCGGTGCCCGGAGACGAAACCCAAGTGATATATGTATGGGCGGATGCTTTGACGAACTATATCTCTGCGCTCGGATACCCGGATGGAGAGAATTTCAAAAAATACTGGCCGGTTGATGTTCATGTGGTAGGGAAAGATATTGTAAGATTTCACTCGTTAGTTTGGCCTGCGATGCTTTTGTCGTTAGGGTTGGAATTGCCGAGGACTCTTTTTGTTCATGGATTTATCACCGTGAATGGACAAAAGATGTCCAAGAGTTTGGGAAACGCGATTAGTCCGTTTGAGCTGGTGGAGAAATACGGAACAGATGCCGTCAGATATTTTTTTGTAAGCGAACTTCCTGCCACAGAGGATGGAGATTTTAGCTATGAAAAATTTGAAAAAAGATATCAGGGCGATTTAGCAAACGGAATTGGAAATTTAGTCAATCGAGTGCTAACGTTAGCATCCGAAATATCTTTGTCCACCGGGCGAAACTCCATACTTAGTTCAGGGTTGCCATTAAACGATACTTCCCTAAATAAATTAGTAAAAGATATAGAATTATCTCGAAACATATCTTTGGGATTATTTGATTTTCTAGGAGCAATCAATGAGATTTGGAAATTAGTAGCTTATTGTAATGTCTACATCAATGATAAAAAACCATGGCTCGATAGTCCCAATGGATGGAAAGAAGGAAAAGGGAAAGATGTTATTGATGATTTGGTTTTTGTTATTATAAGAATCGCATATTTAATAGAACCTTTTATGCCCAAAACAGCAACAAGGATTAGAGAGCAAATAAAAACACAAGTCATAGAACCCTTATTCCCTCGCTTGGAGAAAAAATAATCCCCCAGTAGATTTTCTGATGAGTGATTTGTTCCAAGTTGCACGGACGGTTTCGTCTCTTGACAATATATTTGAGATAGGTACCATAGAAACATGATAAATATAACCGGCAAAAGATCAGACCCACTGCGCAATAATCAACATCGTGCTAGGATAGAAGCATGAACATACAGAAACTTTCACAAAGACCTACGGTGTTCG
>MHTV01000008.1 GCA_001823215.1 Candidatus Wildermuthbacteria bacterium RIFCSPHIGHO2_02_FULL_45_25
CGATAAGTCCTGATTTCCCCCCACAAAACCAATGGGCGGCACTTCGTGCCGCCCACCGATTCGGCGGTCAAAAACCGGAAAGTCTAATTCTGGAGCGGGTGATGGGAATCGAACCCACGTACTCTGATTGGCAACCAGATGCACTACCATTGTGCTACACCCGCAAGTTTTGTCTAAGATTCGGCCCGCGAATCTTAGACAAAACTTGCGTCCAGCGCCGCGGAGCAAAGCTGGATACATGAAAACTTGAGTTCTTTGAACCGAGGTTGACTTGTGCCTGGGAGGTGAGTTGAACACCTGACGCTCGCCTCTTCAGGGCGACGCTCTACCGCTGAGCTACCCAGGCATTATTTCTAAAGGATGAATGGCTTTTCGTTGTTTCTGAAGATAAGGCAATCCATACTCCTTATCTTGTTCAAGGGCTTGCTGTATGGTACGATATTTTCTGGGTAAAAACAAGAGATTGTCTTGATAATACATGGTTTTGGCAAGGGTTTTGCTGTCGCCTTTCGTATATTCAAGATTACATACGCCAGTCCCTTTGTGGAGGTAACCTTTCACCTTATACTGACAGGAAAGGCATTCTTTCAGCCAAGTAATAAAATGCTTACTTGCAGAGGCAAACGACATTTTAAATCCAAAACTTTTGGGCCATCTTATATCACGAAATGTATAAAATGTGCCATCTCCATCGTATACTCCTCGAAGAAAATCAGGGAAGAATCTTACGGGCACATCTACCATCTGTATAATTTTTGATTTTGCTGGCATGAGGCCAATATCCAAGAGAAACTGATAAAATAACTTGTCTCCAAACGATAAAAAGAAATACTTCTTTTCTTTCTCCCCTCCACGAGCATGAGGGATTGGCCGATTAGTAATTTGTAATGCCTTTTTGAAAATATTAATAAGCTCAATTTCTTTTGATGAAAAACAGATATGTCTTTGATCAGATGAGAGATTCCCGTCCGAAGTGAGAAGCCCAATTGCGTAAGCAAAGTTTGAATTCCATTGTATGCGTATTTTCCCTTGATTTGGTCTGCTCATAGGTATCTTTTCATTGAGATTGTAACAAAATCAGCGAGATGAAGCAACTCTGCAAAGAAAAATATTCGGAGACGACATGTCGTCTCCGAATTTTCATTTGCTATGCTTGATTGGCGATTGCGGCGAAATAGTTTTCAATCACCTCTCGGTAGGTGTTTTCAAATTCAAAATCGGGTGTGTCCTCTCTGCTTATCCATCGGGATGCCCGATGCTCTTTGCTTAAGATAATTTCTCCGCTTTTGAAGATACACCGATATCCGGCGAGCAGAAGGGGAATAGGATACGATAGGTTTGGCAGACGAATCCATAGGGTAAATGGCTGTTCGATTTGAACAACCATATCTGCTCCGAGTTCTTCTGATAGTTCGCGAAGCAATGTGGTTTCGGGTGTAGTTTCTCCTTGCTGGATTTTTCCTCCCGGTAATTCCCAAAGTCCCTCGGGGTCTTGGAGAATAAGGAGTTGGCCTTGTTCATTGCGGATAAATGCCTTGATGCCCACATAGAAACTTTGATCAGGTATGCGCATAAAACCTCCTCAATTTGTCTTCTGAATCGGTCGGGCAAAAATCGGAAAGTTTATCTTGGTGGGCGATGAGGGGCTCGAACCCCCGACCTTCTCGGTGTAAACGAGACGCTCTGGCCAACTGAGCTAATCGCCCGCGAATTATGGGAATTTAAAATCCAGAAAAGAGAATCAATTTGTATCAATTATGCTTTTCGATTTTTGAGACTGTATATTTCAGCCATTGACCTGCCGGGTCAATTTCAAAAGAAAAGCTGTATTCGGGATGTTTTGCTTGAATTTTTCCGCAGATTTGATAAAGCTCATCAGGAGTGGCTGCTTCTGTAAAATAGACAGGTTTCCCATCCACGCGCTCAATGATATCAAGTTTTCCATCTGGTTGAATGCGGAAAGTTTCAGAATAAGGGTTAATGGCCCGCAGTATATCTTCGAACAGATAGCCAGGATCTTTTTCGATAGCATCTCTAACTTTCTTTTCTTCTTTCTTTTTTTCTTCCTCCTCTCTGCGATGTGCCGTTTCAGTTGTTTCGCCAGGGCGAAATTCTACGCGCGCAAAGGAGGAATTAGAATGTGATGGGCCGAGTGAGGATCCCCCCATAACAAAATTATCTCCTTCTACTTTTGGAGTTAGTCCTTCTTCCAAGGGTCCTTCTTTGAATGGATTTTCAGGAGCCATTTTTTAAAAATTATGTTTATTATTTCCTATGGTGCTCTATTCTTGAATTAGTCCGAACCGCTTTCGCCGCCTGCGGCGGCGAGGAATTCCCTCCGCGAAAATTCGGAAAGGCGGCGGAGCCGCACCGCTGATTCAGTAGAATCACCTCATTTAGAAAAATGACCTACTGGGTGCTGGGTGACAATTTCAAGTTTTTCTTTGGCGGCATTTAAATCAAGATTTCACTATTTCACTTTTAGTGAAGAAAGAATTTTTACAAAAAATTCTTTCTCTTGATTCGGAGGAATGATGTCGGAAAGATTGAGATATGTTTGGTAGTCTCCGTTGATGGGACTAAATTCGGAGATAAAGGAGCGATTAACAACCAAAGTCTTGGTCGATGACATTGGAAAATAATAAGTGTATCGTCCACATCCTTCTGCGCCACTTGTTATCTGAAATCCGTTCAAGGAGCCAGCGTTAAACCTGTCAATGAATCCTTCGGACAATTTGAGGGTATTGTTCTCAAAAAAATTCTTAACAACATAGTCTGAACCTTCGTTAGTTTGCACCGCATCTTTTAAATTCTTATTAGAAACCATGAGAGAAACACCGAAGTCAGAAAGTTTTACTAGTGGCGGTGCGTCGCCCTTAAAATCACATGGGTTAGTATGTTTGTAAACAATGGAGTGATTTAGAGTAATAGTTTCTCCCTCTTGTTTCGCTGAAATTAAAGATGGATATTCAAATTCAAGAGAAGCACCAGAATACTTTTCCCATCCTTGGTTATTGGTCTGAGACGACGGAGGAGGGGTTTGAGTGGTATTTACTGGCGGAGTCTGCTGTGGGGGAAGATTATTTGACGTTTGGGTTTCGCTTGTTGGAGTTGGCGACTTCTTCACTAACGCAAAATATCCAACCGCTCCAGCGAGAATGACTACTAAAACTATCAAAACAATATTTGCAAAACCTTTTTGATTGTTCATATCCATATGTTTATTAGTTAATAATTTTCGACTTTATGATTAAAAAATTTTCTTCCCCCCCAAAATGCGAAATCGTGAATTCGTTTTTACCCCCAAAATTGAATACGAATTAGTCGCCGAGCGAGGCGAGGCGAACCTTTCAAGCTTGCAATTTCCTACGTGGTGCGCGGGAGAGGAGTTGAACCTCCAAGCCCTTACGGGCGCTACCACCTCAAGGTAGTGTGTTTGCCGTTTCACCACCCGCGCGTGGCTAATGGTTCAAGTATAGCAGAAATATTATTCTTTTCCTTTTTCCTCGATAGGAGTTTCTGTAGATGGAGATTCTTCCGATGTTGCTTGCTTTTGGATATCTGCAATTTGAGCTGCAGGGGACTGGGAATGTTTTGCGCCTCCCATCACTTTTGCTTTTAATCTTGCTTTGCGTCCTTTTGCATCTCGAAGATAATACAATTTTGCGCGGCGGACTTTCGATCGCTTTACCACTTCGATTTTTTCAATCACGGGAGAGTGCAAGGGGAAGATGCGCTCCACGCCTACTCCGCTGCTAATTCTGCGCACAGTAATGGTCCCGGTAATACCTGTGCCATGCTTCTCTGCGATTACAATGCCTTCAAAAAGCTGAATACGCTCTTTGTCTCCTTCTTTGATGCGTTGATAGACACGAACAGTGTCTCCGGGCCGAATATCAGGAATATTTTCTTTTAAAAACGGTCGAAGCAATGATTGGATGTTGAGATTCATACGTTTAATTTTAGGGGTTTCAATGTGAAATTGGATTGAGTTTTGCAAGAGTTTCCTTTAAATCTGCGGGAAGCTCGGCAGTAAATTCTTTGATCGTTCCATCAGGGTAGGGGACTTTGAGAGACGAAGCGTGCAGAAATTGCCTCTGAAGCCCCTCGGGTGTCGGCTGATTTTTAAATTGATACAGCTTGTCTCCCGCTAAAGGATTTCCCAAGAAGGCCATGTGCGCTCTGATTTGATGCTTTCTTCCGGTTTTGGGAAAAGCTTTCACTAAAGTATATTTGTTGCCTTTTTTGTCTTCGTATCGTCCGCGAAGCTCAAATTCTGTGGTTGCTTCTCTTGATCCTGGAGGAATATTTTCGCTCCATGGGCTTGCCTTTTGTTTTCTTCGGTCAGATGGGGAACGGCTCATCAACGTGTGGATTGTTCCTTTTTCCTGCTTGATGGAGCCCGCAGCCAGACAAATATATTGTTTTTCTACTTTGCGTTCTGCAAACTGCTTTTGAAAAAAATCAAATGCTTCTGCGGTTTTTGCAACTAACAATACGCCGGAAGTATCTTTATCGAGGCGATGGATAATGCCATATCTGCGCTCGTTTCCCAATTGTTTTTGATTCGGAAACCGTTCTGCAAGCAAAGAACCCACTGTTGTTTGTTCTTGGTTCTCTAACCAAACCGGCAAACCGGCTGGTTTGTCAATCACTATAAGAATACCATCTTCTAAGATTATTTGCAAGGATGGCTGGATCATGGAAAAAAGCACAGAAAGCGGGTCAAAATTTCTTCTTCAGAATTAATGTGTGGAAGATTGCTTGAGACCAGGGAGGAGATACTTTCTATCAAGTGCGATATGCCATTTGAGAATATGCTTTTGTTCGAGGATGTAGAGAAGATTGTTGATCAGAAGATAGCTTCCGGCGATGCCCAGAGCAAAGAGAAAACGCTCCATAAGAACAATGGGGATTAGCGACTGCCAAACAAGCGCAGGCGTATGAAATGTATAAATCCACAGCATTCCTCCTACTGCGTGCGCGGTAAATGTGGCTCCAAGAGCGCGTGCCAGCAGAAAACGATCTCGGAAGAAGTACGCAATCATTGGGATGGTCCAAAGCAAGGGGAAGTACCATACTGTTTGACCAATCGGATGAGCAATAAACGCGATCATTGCCACAAGAGGAACTCCCCATGAAAGGAGGATATTCTTGCGCGCGAACGCAAGCGTGGCAAAAAGAATAGGGAAAAAACGAATAATTGTCCCGTTGTCTAAAATGTCAGCTCCATGGATAAGAAAGTTGAAAAATTGCATTAAAAACACGGTAATGAGCCCGGGGACGCTTCCCAAAAATGCGCCGGCAATAGGAGCGAAGGCGTCATACATAGTAAATTTAGCTCCCGATCCGGCAAGATTGGTGAGCTGAATTTGCAGCGCGCCGAGGCCCAGCACAACGAACACTGCCATGAATGCAAGAGAGCGTTTGGTAAGATATTGTTTGAACATAGTAAGAGATAAGTTTGTTAAAAAATAGATGTTTGGTGGGCGGTAGAGGGCTCGAACCTCCGACCTTCACAATGTCAATGTGACGCTCTAACCAGCTGAGCTAACCGCCCGCGCGGGTGCCATTGCGCATGTGGGCATGCCTGGACTCGAACCAGGAACCACGCGTGTATAAGACGCGAGCTCTAACCATTGAGCTACATGCCCGGCCCTAGCGATTCTCCATCCTACGAGATTTTCGTTTCAAAATCAACTTTCCCCTTGTCGTCTGTAGCGAGTTCGCAGGGGGGGGATAACAGAATACTTTGAATTACGAAACCAGTAGGATATAGTTTTGAGAACGTTGGGAGCGCGACTGGCGCGAGCACCAGGAATTTTTCAGCAGAAAAATATCCGTGTTCTCAAAACTATATCCTACTGGTTTCGTAATTCAAAGAGAATACATCGGGCCGCAAGGGGTTGAAGTGCTGGAGGAGAACAGAGACGGGTATTATTTCCCGCGCTTTTTAGGAATTTTGGTTTTCCCCAGACCAACGATTTCCTCGAATTCTTCTCTTTCGATTGTTTCTTTCTGTACGAGCGCCTTGGCAATTTTATCTAATGTTTTGCGTTTCTGGCGGATAATTTGCTCCGCGGTTTTTTGAGCGGCTTCAATGAGCATATTGACCTCTTGGTCAATTTGAGTCGCAACAGTTTCAGAATAGTTTTTTTCTTCTATGGTGTTTCGTCCCAAGAATGGCGCGCGTTCTCGTTCTCCGAACACAACAGGCCCAAACGTTGTGGACATGCCGTATTCTTTCACGATATCGCGGGCGATTTGGGAAGCTTTTTCCAAATCATTGCTCGGCCCGGTTGTTACGTCGTTAAAAACGATTTTTTCAGCCGCATAGCCGCCAAGCAAGACTGCCATCTCATCAATGAATTCGGCGCGCGACTTGAGATGTTTGTCCTCGGTGGGAAGCTTGAGGGTATATCCGCCCGCGTAACCACGCGAAATAATCGAAATTTTTCGTACGGGATCCACCGTAGAAAGGGAAGCTGCAACCAGCGCATGTCCTGCTTCATGATACGCGGTAATTTCCTTTTCCTTCTTTGAAAGCACATGGCTTTTTCGTTCAGGCCCCAGAAGCACCTTATCAATAGATTCATAGAGTTCTTCCTGGAAAATCTGGGTTTTGTTTCGGCGCGCGGTTAAAATGGCCGCTTCATTCATGAGGTTTGCCAAATCAGCTCCCGAAAAACCCGGAGTGCGTTCCGCGATTTCCCGAAGTTTTATATTCGCGGCTAGGGGTTTGCCTTGAGCGTGAATCTGCAGGATTTGTTCCCGGTCGTTTACATCAGGCAAGTCGAGCATAATCCTGCGATCGAACCGGCCGGGCCTCAAGAGGGCTGGATCTAATACATCCGGGCGGTTTGTTGCCGCAATGACAATCTGCGTGTCATCGCGGTCAAATCCATCCATTTCCACGAGGATTTGGTTGAGTGTTTGTTCCCGCTCGTCGTGGCCTCCGCCAAATCCAAATCCGCGGGTGCGTCCGATGGCGTCCAATTCATCAATAAAGATAATTGAGCGGCCCGCTTTCTTCGCGGTTTGGAACAGATCGCGTACGCGACTTGAACCTACGCCCACGAACATCTCGATAAATTCAGAACCTGACGCGGAAAAAAACGATACACCGGCTTCATGCGCGACCGCGCGGGCAAGAAGTGTTTTTCCTGTGCCGGGAGGTCCTACCAACAAGACGCCTCGCGGAATTTTCGCTCCGATTTGCACATACTTTTTGGGGTTTTTCAAGAAATCAACCACTTCCTGCACCTCCTCTTTTGCTTCTTTGAGACCGGCAACGTCCTTGAAGGATACTTTTTGTTTGGCGGGATCTGCTCCAAAAAGTTTGGCGCGGGCTTTGGTGAAATCGAATGCCTGTCCGATTCCGGCTCTTGCTTGTCGAAACATCATAAAGAAAAAAAGCAAGAAAAGAAGGATGGGCGCAATGAGAAAAGAAAGAGGCCCAAGCCATGACATCAAGCCGCTTTCCTTGCGCGGCTCAATCTGAATTTGCTGAAGCTGATGCTGATCCACACCCAAATCCAGCATAACTTCTGAAAGCGTGCCTTGAGGTTCTTTGGTGGATTGTTTGACTATGCCATCACGATACGTGATGGTCATATTTGTTCCGCCCGTGATTACTATGCTTTGCACTTTTTCCTGGATGATATCTTGAGCGAGTTGAGACAGGGGAATGTTTTCGCTATGTGTGAGGGGTCCTGAAAAAAGGCCGAACAGCGCGGAAACCGCGAGAAGCAGAAGGACGACAATAAAAAAATTGCGTGAAATTTTTCTCATTGCTTTAAGTATAACCCATGAATGAGTATCTTTTCAACTTTGAGTTAGGAAACGAGTAATATATGAGGTTTTGAGAACACGGATATTTTTCTGCTGAAAAATTCCTGATGCCCCCCTTCCACCTCGCGGTGAGGGGCTCGCGCCAGTCGCGCTCCCAACGTTCTCAAAACCTCATATATTACTCGTTTCATAACTCACAGAAGGAAAAGAATTCGTTATTCGCGGCGCGTAATGAGAAAAAGCCCTTGCGGGCTGTTCTCTGGTTTTCTATGCTCAATATATGAGTTCGATTCTGATTCCATCTTTCTTGTTTGCCGTTGGTTCTACGATTGCGCTTCTTTGGCTGTATCAGAAGCTGAAGAAGTAGGATCGCTTGGAGAAGTTTCAGTTACCAACCGTAAACTCATGCGATGTTCGGCAGGAGTGATTTCAAGAATTTGGAATTTGTATGGTTGACCTTCTTCGATGGATCCTTCCATTTGTTGCTTGCTGGTAAATTCCGAAATATGGCACAATCCTTGAATCTGGGGTTCCACTTCCACAAATGCGCCAAATGGATTTATCTTGGTTACTTTTCCTTCAATGATGTCTCCTTTCGCATGCTTGCCTTCCATGCGTTTCCATGGGTCTTCTTTAAGCGCTTTCAGGGAAAGGGAAGCGCGTCCTTGAGATAAATCCACGATTTTTGCTTTGACTTTATCTTCCACCTTTAAGAATTGCGCGGGGTCTTCGATGATTTGCCAATCAATTTCAGAGATATGAATAAGCCCCTCAATTTGTTCTTGCTCCTGACCCTCCACCGCTTCTTTTTTTGAGGGGAATTTTACAAACGCTCCAAAATCTACGACGCCGGTAATTACTCCTTCCACCACGTCTCCCACGCTGTACGCCGCGAGCATTTCCTTGACTTTGCTGCGTTCTTTGGAGCGCTCGGAGAGAATGATCTTCTCTTCCTTGGGATCAAGATCAAAAATTTGCACTTCCAAATCCTTGCCCATAAAGCTTTGAAGCGCGCGCAAAATCTTTGTCGCGTCCCCGTCTTCTACGCGGGGATAATGTTCTTGAGAGAGTTGAGAAACAGGCAAGAATGCTTGAATTCCGTTTAGTTCAGCCAAAAGTCCGCCTTTGTTGGCGCCAATGATTTTGACCGGGAATACTTCTTCGCTTGCTTTTCTTAATTTAAGAGTGTCCCATGTAATTTCGCGGCCAGCTTCCTTTACGGAAAGCTCTACATACCCTTTCTCGTTTTCCAAATCTACGATCTTCGCGGTGATTTTATCGCCTGGTTTTACCGAGCGGAGCATGGTTTTCTCTTCCATAAACTCGCGCCCGTAAATAACACCGGTGCCTTGGGGTCCAAGATCAACATACACGGCTGATCTTCCGATATCGAGCACAAAGCCCTCGACAATATCTCCCACCTTGAGCGGTTTGAAAGAAAAAATCCTTGCTTTTTCCTGGACATCTGTTTTTGTCATATTTTCTATGCTACAACATTCCGCAGAGCTTTTCAAGACCGTGACTTGCGAAACCAGTGCATATAAGGTTTTGAGAACACGGATATTTTTCTGCTGAAAAATTCCTGGTGTTCGCGCCAGTCGCGCTCCCAACGTTCTCTAAACCTTGTATGTGCTAGTTTCGCAAGCCAAAGTTTCAAGAGGTTTGTGAATGGTGCGGGAAAAGAAGGCCATCAATTCGAATTGTAATTCGCCGTTGTTATTAGATTGATTAGTTGACGTAGCTACTGAAAGATTTACAATGAATCATAATGAGAGAAAAGAAATCGAAAACGAAAAAAGATTCAGAGCTTTCCCATCAAGATATTATTCGGCATTTTGACGAAAAGACCGAAGAAACAAAGCGGCATTTTGATATTGTTGCCGAGGATTTGACATCAAAAATTCAAGTTGTTGCGGAGTTGGCTTCAAGCATACCAAGCATAAAGGAAATGGTGGGGAAGAATAGCGAAGATATAGAAGGTCTCAAAATGGATATGGAAGTTGTAAAAATGGATGTGGGAACTCTAAAAACAGATGTAAGAACATTGAAAACGGATGTAGGAGTTTTGAAGACAGATGTGGGAAGTTTGAAAACGGATGTAGGGACATTGAAGACAGACGTAGGAGTTTTGAAGACAGACGTGGGAATTCTGAAAACGGATGTAGGAACATTGAAGACAGACGTAGGAGTTTTGAAGACAGATGTGGGAAGTTTGAAAATGAATATGGAAGCGGTCAAAATAGATGTGGAAGCTATCAAGATAGATACGGGAGCGATGAAGATGGACATTCAGCTTATCAAACAAAATCTCAAGCGCAAGGTGGATATTGAAGAATTTGAAATGCTCGAACGGCGAGTCGCGGCATTAGAGAGCAATCGCAGTAAATAATTCAAGAACTACGAAAGAATTAGCGAATTGTTTTGCGAGATTGCAATGAAAGTGTATAATAAATACATCATTCAAAAGATAGAATCAACCCCATGAACTCCCTCAAGCCCCTTCTCTTCGGTCTTGTTCTCGGCTTAACGCTTGCTCTAGGTTTCACCGTCTACGCGACATGGAGTCCTCCAACAGAGCTTCCTCCGAATTGTACGGCAGGAAATCCAGGATGCGATGCTCCCTTGACTGGCAACGGCACCGAGGAACATCTTCCGTATTACATAAGCGCGGGCACACTTGCTGATTCTCCCTTGGCTCGAGGGTTTGATACTTCAGACACTCTCGTAGGATTGATCACCGATCCCGGCATGGGATTGGTGGTGGACGGAAGATTGGAGGTGGACGGAGGAATGGCGGTAAGCGGGGATTTGAGCGTGGATGGGGATTTTGTGGCAGGCACAGCTTCAATCGCTGGCTCGTTCGTGATAGACAGCGCAG
>MHTV01000009.1 GCA_001823215.1 Candidatus Wildermuthbacteria bacterium RIFCSPHIGHO2_02_FULL_45_25
GATACGGTCGGTAAAGAATATCAGACAGATCACGCGTGCCATGCAAATGGTAGCCGCTACCAAGATGCGAAAAGCGCAGGAGTCTGCTTTAAGGGCGCGTCCGTATGCAAAAAAATCGTTTGCGTTGCTCTTGCATTTATTGGGGTATGCGGAAGTTGAAGGATACGCCAGCTCTTATATCACCAAAGTGGGGACAGTCCCCACTTTGAAAACAGAGCGAATTGCTTTCGTGGTTGTTACCAGCGATAAAGGGTTGGCCGGAAGTTTTAACAGCGCCGTATTGCGTCTGGCAAGCCGATGGAAAAAAGAAGCGGAAACTGCCGGAAGCCAAGTGGAAATTGTCGCGGTAGGAAAAAGGGGAAGAGATTTTTTCAAGAGCAGGGGATCTGTGATTGCGGCTGAATTTTTCCAATTTTCAGATATCGTGACGTTTTCAGATGTGGCTCCCGTTATCAACTGGATTTTGGAGGCGTATGATCAAAAAAGATACGACAACATAGTGTTTTGTTCCACACAATTTGTTTCTGCGCTTACGCAGAAGCCCGAAATTCATCAGATATTGCCCTTAGAAAAAGAAGAGCTTGCTAAAATCATCGAGGGAATCGTTCCCAAGACTGGGCGGTATTCTGAAATCGCAAAACAAGAGCAAGCTGATATTCAGAATCTGCAATATATTCTAGAACCATCGGCTCAAGAAATTTTTCAGACCGTAGTGCGCGATTTGGTCAAAGTGGCAATATTGCATTTGATCTACGAGTCAAACGCGTCAGAACATTCAGCTCGCATGATTGCCATGAAGAATGCCACGGAAAACGCGGGAAATCTTATCGAAACCTTAAATCTGGAATTAAATAAGTCGAGACAAGCCGCGATTACGCAAGAGCTTACGGAAATTTCAACGGCGAAAGAAGCGTTAACATCAGAGTAAATGTTTTTATATATATGACGAAAGGAACAATTATACAAATTATGGGGCCGGTGGTGGATGTGGAGTTTGCAAATTCTTTGCCATCTTTGCAGACAGCATTGATGGTCAAAAGAGAAGGGAAGAAGGATTTGGTGTTGGAAGTTGCCCAGCATTTGGGAGGAAATCGGGTGCGCACTATTGCGATGGATTCTACTGATGGGTTACAGAGAAAAGAAGAGGTGGAAAATACCGGAAAGCCGATTTCTGTGCCAATTGGCGAAGGAGTGCTGGGTCGTGTGTTTGATGTGCTGGGAAACCCTATTGACGGAAAAGGCGAGGTGAAAGGGGAGAGGTCTTCGATCTATCAGCCAGCTCCCAAATTTGAGGATCAAAAAGTAGCCCCTGAAGTTTTTGAGACGGGGATTAAGGTTATTGATTTGTTGTGCCCCATGCTCAAAGGAGGAAAAGTAGGATTGTTCGGAGGAGCCGGAGTAGGAAAAACCGTGCTTCTGCAGGAATTGATTCATAACACCGCAAAAGAGCATGGAGGATATTCGGTGTTTGCCGGAGTAGGTGAACGGACGCGCGAAGGAAACGATTTGTACCGGGAAATGGAGGAATCGGGTGTGTTGGCAAGCACGGCGATGGTTTTTGGTCAGATGAATGAAGTTCCGGGAGCGCGTTTTAGAACCGCATTGTCTGGGCTGCGCATGGCAGAATATTTCCGGGACGAGATGAATAAAGACGTTCTGCTGTTTATTGATAATATTTTTCGATTTGTGCAGGCGGGGTCAGAAGTATCTGTTCTGCTTGGCCGTATGCCGTCTGCCGTGGGATATCAGCCGACGTTGGCTACCGATATAGGAGAATTGCAGGAACGCATTACGTCAACCAAGAATGGTTCGGTAACTTCCGTGCAAGCAATTTATGTGCCGGCAGACGATATCACTGACCCAGCTCCCGCAACCACATTCTCTCATTTGGATTCGACAATCGTGCTTTCCCGCGAACTTGCTTCATTGGGTATTTATCCTGCGGTGGACCCGTTGGCTTCGCGATCTGCGGCGTTAGACCCTCGTATCGTGGGGGATGAGCATTATCAGATTGCAAGAGAAGTTCAGAGAATTTTGCAGAGATATAAAGATTTGCAAGATATTATCGCGATTCTGGGAATGGAGGAACTTTCAGATGAGGATAAACTCACTGTATCGCGCGCGCGCCGCATTCAGAGATTTTTGTCTCAACCGTTTGCGGTGGCAGAGCAGTTTACGGGCCGCCCTGGAAAATATGTGAAAATCGCAGATACGGTGCGTGCGTTCAAGGAAATTATCGAAGGAAAGCATGACGCCAAAGAAGAAGGAGCGTTTTATCTCAAAGGAGGGATTGAAGAAGTGTAATTCTTACTATGGCTTTTCCACTCAAAATATTTTCACTCGAACGGGAAATTTTCGTGGGTAACGCAAAATCTCTAAGCGTACCCACAGTTAATGGCCAGATTCAAGTGCTTCCGGAGCACGCCGCTTTAGTAACTTTACTTAAAGCGGGAGAAGTGGTGGCAGAAACCGAAGATGGCACGACGCATAAGATTCCTATTGCTGGCGGCACCGTGGAGGTTAATGAACATGAAGTAGTGGCGCTGGTGAATTTCTAGGGAGCGTTTTTATATCCTCAAATAAGATTGGGATGCTCCCATATTCCGGTTTTATTTTCCACATCTTGAATTTGCTATGAGGTTGTGGTATGCTTTTGGCAACTCTAAAGAAGGGGTATAGGTATGTTCCTTCGATGCGCCAATCCGGAATGCCCAAATCACAGTGCAAGGATTTCCGCAGAAGGGTTTTCGGGAATATATTGTGATTGCAGATGGCCAGGAGGCGCTATCTGCAATGGGTTGATGGAAAGTATTCCTGAACGAGAACTGGGAATACTGCAAATCCCCAATGGGGCACGCAAACCGTTGTCTGCAAATTTTGTTCCAGGGAGTGGCAATCATAACGGGAGGAATGGAAAAAGAAGAAATGGATTTTAGCTTGTAGCGGTTTTCAATCCATAGGGCGTCAAATCTGGCACCCTTTGTTTTGATATTTTATTGAGAGCGATTTTGAGGTATGATAGTTGTTGTATGAAGCATCGCCAGCAAGCATTTACATTGATTGAACTTCTTGTTGTGATTGCAATTATTGGAATATTGACGGGTATTACGATTATTGCATTGCCAAAGGCAATAGAATTTGCTCGAATTACAAAGGCAAAAGCGGAAATTCGGGATATTGTAACTTCGATTCGTCGTTTGGAACTTGATACCGGGCAATGGCCGGGGCATCAGGAAATAAATGTAATCGGAAACGAAATACCGAATAACGAAATTTGGGATTTGAACGAAGAGGTTGCGGGCTTGACGCAAAACGACTCTGCGGATCCATATCCTAATTGGCGCGGATATTACGCGGCTTATATCCCGCTTGATCCGTGGGGAAATCCGTACTTTTTTGATTCTGATTATGATGTGGATGGGATATGGGTGATCGCAGTAGGATCATTTGGCCCAAATGGCATCGGGCATAACGTTTATGATGAGGATGATATTATCTATGAGTTGGGAAGGTAGAATTTGTTTGAACTTGCGCTTTCCGCATGGTATGCTGCGGAAAGGGATAACATAATATGCATTAACCGCGGGAACTATGGAGCAAACAAAAAAAGTAACGATTTTTACAACTCCCACATGCGTATATTGCCGCGCGGCAAAGGATTTCTTTCAAGATCACAACATTGCGTATGAGGAAAAGGATGTGGTGGGAGACGAGCAGGCGAGAGAGTATATGATGCGCAGGTCCGAGCAAATGGGCGTGCCTGTCATTGAAGTAGGAGAAGATATTGTTATTGGCTTTGATAAGCGGCGTCTTTCTCAATTGTTGGGTATCGCGTGAAGATATATAACCCTTGATTTTAGGGTATGAGCAATCCGGCAATTAATTTGCTTCCCACGATTTTTGTGATTTTGGGAGCGACGGGGGATTTAATGCAAAAGAAACTTGCCCCTTCGCTTTTTCGTCTGTATGAGCAGAAAGAATTGCCCGCGCTTTTTCAAGTGGTTGGGTTTTCGCGCGACTCGTTAGATGACGCGAGATTTCGGCATCTGGTGAGTGATATGATCCGCGCGAAGGTGAAAGGATGCTCCAAGCAGAAGGTAGAAGAATTTACCCGTTTTTTCTCGTATCAGCAAGGTCTTTTTGAAGAAAGAGCTGGATATGAAAATTTGGCTTCGCGCTTTGGCATGCAAGATGGAGAATGGAAAGTGTGTTCAAATAAACTTTTTTATCTGGCGGTGCCGCCGCAATTTTATCGGACGATTTTTTATCAGTTAGCAGAATCCGGGCTTACAAAACCATGCAGCCCAACGGAGGGATGGACTCGCGTCATTGTGGAAAAACCATTTGGAAAAGATCTCCAAACCGCGCAGGAATTGGATCGTCTCTTGGGAAGACTCTTCCGGGAGGAACAAATTTATCGTATTGATCATTATCTCGGGAAGGAAACGGTACAGAATATCTTGGCGTTTCGGTTTGCTAATTCCTTTTTTGAGCCAATCTGGAACCGGGAAGCCGTGGAGTCTATCGAGATAAAGTTCTGGGAAGATTTTGGAATTGGCGACAGGGGAATCTTTTATGACGGAAGTGGAGCATTGCGCGATGTGGGGCAGAATCACATTTTGCAGTTGCTTGCTTTGTTCTTGATGAGCAATCCAGGCGATTTTACTCCAGAGTCAATACGCAAAGAACGCGCGCGCGTGCTGAAGGCCTTGCGCGTTTGGCGTTCGGTGAAAGATATCCAGCAAATGACGATGCGAGGGCAATATCAAGGGTATCGCCTGGAGAAAGATGTGGATGCTTCATCTCAAACGGAGACGTATTTTCGCATCGAAACATTTTTGCAGACGCCCCGGTGGCAGGGAGTGCCTATTTATTTGGAAGGAGGCAAACAAATGCCAGAATCCAAGGTGGAGGTAACCGTAGTGTTTCGCCATAGCGCACCTTGCTTATGTCCGGAAGGAGGAGCACACTATAAAAATACTCTTCGGTACAGAGTCCAACCGCAAGAAGCTATCCACTTATCTTTCTGGATAAAAAAACCCGGAGCGCAAATGGAACTTGAAGAAAAAGATTTTGCGTTCGATTACAGAGCGGCGTTTGAAGGGCATGATTTGAGCGATGCGTACAAACGCCTGCTATTCAGCGTAATTCGCGGAGATCAGACGCTTTTTGTGAGTACCGAAGAAATTTTAGCCGGCTGGAAATTTGTAGATCCCATTGTGCGCGCATGGGAAGAGGGGGTGACGGAACTTCATGAATATGCGCAAAAATCAGATATGATGGTGAAGATGAAGTTGTCGGCAGATGTATAAATCAAAATATCAAAGTAATATCCGCGAAGATTTATATGATGAAAAAACAAATCGGGTATGTGGGGTTGGGGAAAATGGGAATGAGCATGGTGTTACGGTTGAAGGATGCCAAATGGGATGTTCGTGCGTATGATATCATCCAAGAGGCGAGAAATACGGCCAAGAGAAAGAAAGTTGCGATTGCGAAAGATTTGCGCGATCTTGTGGGACAATTGCCGACCCCGCGGATTATTTGGCTTATGGTTCCTTCGAGAGCAGAAAAAGGAGAGAAGAACCCGGTGGATCAGATTCTCCAAGAAATCATGCCGTATCTCTCGAAGGGGGATATCGTCATTGACGGGGGCAATTCATTGTATGAAGAAACTGCGCGGCGCGCCGAATATCTTGCCAGATCAGGAGTTGAGTTTATGGACACGGGAGTTTCCGGAGGCCCCGGAACGGTGCGCGAGGGAAAACCTGCGATTATGGTGGGTGGAAACAAAAAAGTTTTTGAAAAGTTGAGATTTCTCTTCTATGATCTTACCCAAAAGGAAAGTATTGGTTATATGGGGCCGGCGGGATCCGGACATTTTGTAAAAATGATTCACAACGGAATTGAATATGGGTATATGCAGGCATTGGCGGAAGGATTTACCTTATTGAAACGCGCGCCGTTTGAACTGGATTTGCAGGAAGTCGCAAGAGTATATAGCAACGGAAGCGTCATAGAATCTCGGCTTACCAAATGGCTGCAAAGTGGATTAAAAAAATATGGAGAGGAGCTGGAAGAGGTTTCAGGATCTGTGGGGCATACAGGAGAAGGGGAATGGACGGTGAAAACCGGCAAGAAATTCCATATCCCGCTTCCGGTGATCAAAGCCGCGCTTTTGTTTCGCGCGCAATCCGCGAAACATCCAAGTTATACGGGTAAAATTTTATCAATGCTCCGAAGTGAATTCGGAGGGCATAAGGTTTCCAACTAGACTGCGGTCTTTTTTTATGAATATAATAATCTATGAGAGTGTATAAAGCATCAAGCAAGGAAGCGGCGATGCGAAAAGCAATACGAGCATTGAATATGTGTCTCAAGCGAGCAAACCAAAAGCAGGTGTTGTTGATGTTCTCGGGGGGTTCTGCGTTAGAGCTGTTAGATGGAATCGAGTTGTCGCTCATCGGCAAACATATTACGGTTACGGTGTTAGATGAGAGGTACAGCAGAGACCCTGCTATTAACAATTTTGCTCAAGTCGCCCAGACAGATTTTTATCGGGAAGCGGAAAAAAAGGGGATTGATTATATTGATACGCGAGTGCATTATCGTATTACGCTTCATCGTCTTGCCGGAAAATTCGACAGAGCATTAAAAAGATGGCGGAAAAATCATCCGGAGGGATGTATTATTGTAACGCAGGGGATTGGAGAAGATGGACATACGGCGGGGATTTTGCCGTATTCCAATCAACAAAGGAAGTTCCAGCGATTATTTGAGCACAAGCAGAAATGGATAGTGGCGTATAGCGTTCCGAAAGCCGCCAATAAATATACCCGCAGAATGACCGTAACATTTCCTTTTCTGCGCGAACAAGCCGATTGCTCGATTGTGTACGCGACAGGAAAGGATAAGCGCCGGGCGATCCGGAAAACGCTTGCAAAATCAGGAAGTTTGGAAGCAACTCCTTCCCGCGTTATTCAGCAAATGGCAGCCGCCCGTTTGTATACCGATTTGTAACATTCTTGAAAACTTTATATCTGATGCGACCTGACGACCTCAAAACAAAGATATTTTTGGATAGCGGAAATCCCATGGAAACAAGAGAAGCCCTTGCGCTTCTTGGTTTTTTGGACGGTCAGACCACCAATCCTTCGCTGGTTGCGAAGAATCCGCAAGTGAAGCGCAAGATTGAACGAGGAGAAAAATTCGGACTCGAAGAGCTGAAGGATTTTTATAAAGAGATTGTTCGGGAAATTTCGAGTTTGATTCCCGCGGGTTCCGTATCTGTCGAAGTGTATGCCGATCGCAATACTTCAGCTGAAGAAATGCTTCGGCAAGGCACAGAGATGTTTTCGTGGATTCCCAATGCTCATATTAAATATCCCATTACAAGCGCTGGATTGGATGCAGCCGAGCGTTCACTCGCGGAGGGCATGAGAGTGAATATGACTCTTTGTTTTACTCAACAGCAAGCCGCGGCAGTCTATGGAGCGACTCAAGCGGGGAAGAAAGGAGATGTCTATATTTCTCCATTTATCGGCCGCTTATACGACCGCAAGGAAAATGGACTGGATTTGGTGAAGAATATCCTGCGCATGTATCAAGATGGCGACAATCACGTGGAGGTGCTTTGCGCTTCGGTGCGCAATCTGGAGCACTTTTTCGGCGCTTTGAAAATAGGCTCGGATATTATTACCAGTCCGCTTGCGGTATTGAAGGACTGGCGGACAAACGGTAAAAAAATGCCGGAGGAAAAGTTTATGTCTTATGCAAGAGGCACGAAAATTCCTTATGAAGAGTTGCATCTTCACCATGATTGGCGCAAGTTCAATATTATTCATGAGTTGACGGATACGGGTCTTGAAAAGTTTGCGGCAGATTGGAATTCTCTGCTTCGATAACACATTAAAAACTGAAAGACAGATATGTATAAACCAATTCGGGATTACGCGATTATCGGAAATCGCAGATCTGCGGTATTAGTTGCAAAAAATGGCTCGATTGACTGGGCGCCTGCTCCTTATCTTGATTCTGCGAGCGTGTTTGCCGCTGTTTTAGATGATGCAAAAGGGGGATTTTGGGGCATACGTCCCGAGGGAGAATTTACATCTACTCAACAATATATTCGTGAAACAAATGTATTGGTAACTACATTTGAGACAAAGGAAGGTACTGTGGATCTGGTGGATTGCATGCCGATACGACTTTCGGGCGATTCTATGACAATGGCTCAACTGTTGCCCGAAAGCGAAGAGATATTTGAAATTTATCGAAAAATTTCCTGCGCTAAAGGAAGTTGCAGGATGAAAGTGATCTTTTATCCCAAATTCGATTACGCGAGAGGGGAGACAAAACTTCGCATTGCGGAACATTCCATTGTGGCTCAAAAGGAGCAGATGGAGGGAATTTTAATCTCCAAAGCAACGTACGAGATTGATTCTGCGGACAGGGCAATTGCCTTTTTGGATTTGAAGGAAGGCGAGACTCATTACTTTGCATTTCGATTTAACACACTGGAAATTCCTTCCAAAGAAGACGGATATTACGAAAACGCGATTGAACAAACAAAAGAATTTTGGAAAGAATGGATAAACCGATGCGATCTGGAGGTGTGCGCCGTTGAATACCCTTGGCATGAAACAGTGATGCGTTCTTCTTTGATATTAAAGCTTCTTTTCTTGGAGCCGCCGGGATCCGTGGCCGCCGCCGCTACGACTTCTTTCCCCGAAGAGATTGGGAATGGAAGAAACTGGGACTATCGTTTTAGCTGGATTCGCGATTCGGCATTTACGCTTCAGGCGTTGTTCTGGTTGGGGCACATTAAAGAAGCAGATGCGTACGTAAAATGGCTCGTGTCGGTGTGCCGCAAAGCGGAAGGCCATCATCCCGAGCGTTTGCAGACCATGTATGGATTGCGTGGACAAACAAAACTGACGGAATTTACATTGGATCATCTGGAAGGATACCAAAAATCTCCTCCGGTTCGCGTGGGAAACGCCGCGTACAACCAAGATCAATGGGATATTTATGGAGGTATGCTCAATATGATGTGGCGATTGTGCAAGACGCGTCCTGATTATGTGATAACTCCTGAACTTTGGGATGAATTGTGTATTTTTGCCAATTATGTGGGGAAAATCTGGAGACAACCCGATGAAGGGTTGTGGGAGGTGCGCGGCGGCAAGCGGCACTTTACGCATTCAAAGGTAATGTGTTGGGTTGCGTTGGATCGCGCTATCAAACTTGCGGAAATGAAGAGTTTGAAAGCTCCTTTGGAGCAATGGAAACAGGAGTGCGATGCGGTTCATAAAGAAGTCATGAAAAAAGCGTGGAATGAAAAACGTCAGGCGTTTACGCAAAGCTTTGATCGAGAAGAGTTAGATACCGCGGCATTACTCATGCCAGTCCTTGGGTTTATTGATGGGGAAGACCCCAAAATGAAAGCTACCATTCAACGCATCGAGCAAGAACTTTCCATGGGAGACGGTTTGTTTTTGAGATATACTAATGCTCCAGATGACGGAATGTCGTCTGGGAGAGAAGGGGGCTTTTTGCTGTGTTCATTCTGGATGGTAGATGCGCTGATTTTTGCGAGAGAACACGAGAAAGCGAAGAAATTATTTGAAACACTCTTGGGATACGCCAATCATGTGGGATTATTTTCTGAAGAGATTGATCCGGTAACCAAAGAGTTTCTTGGCAATTTTCCCCAAGCATATACGCATATTGGATTGATTAATAGCGCGTTTTATTTGTCGTTTGATCCTGATACGCTCAAAAAAATCGCTTCTTGAATTACGAAACCAGCACATACAAGGTTTTGAGAACACGGATATTTTTCTGCTGAAAAATTCCTGGTGCTCGCGCCAGTCGCGCTCCCAACGTTCTCTAATCCTTGTATGCACTGGTTTCGCAATTCAAAGTAACTTTTAAGATTAACAAACATGTACGATCTTATTATCATAGGTTCGGGAGCGGCTGGGTTATCTGCCGCTTTATACGCCGGGCGATATCAAATGAAAACCCTTATTATTGAGGGAGAATTTGGCGGAGAAACGATGACCGCGGGCGAAATTGCAAATTATCCAGGCTTTCGTCCTGCCGATGGGTATGAGTTGATTAGCATTATGAAAGAGCAGGCCAAAGCTGCGGGAGTAGAAGTTCGCAGTGGTTGGGCAAAGCGTATTGCAAGAAGGGCGGAAGGATTTGTGGTATATGTTCAAGATGGGGAAGAGCAAACGCAGTTTGTCTCAAAAGCCGTCATTCTTGCGATTGGAGCCAAGCGCCGGCATTTGGGATTGCCAAACGAACAGAAGTTTGTGGGAAAGGGTTTGCATTATTGCTGGACGTGCGATGGCCCTTTGTATGGAGGAAAGACAGTGGCGATGGTGGGAGGGGGAGATTCTTCGGTAAAGGGAGTAAACTTTTTGGGCAAGTACGCCAAAAAAATCTATCTTATTACCAAAGAATCGGCAATCAAGGCCGAACCCGTCAATCAAGAATCTATGGACAAACTTGGGGATGTAGTGGAAATACTTGCCGGGACCGAGGTGAAAGAGCTTGGAGGTGAGCGACAGTTGGATTTTTTGGTTCTTTCAAAAGAATATCAGGGATCTTCGTCCCTGAAGGTGGACGGACTTTTTGTTGAAATTGGATTTGATCCGGATAAGACATTCGCGGAACAGATGGGGTTGGAGACAGATGAAAAAGGATATTTGAAAGTGGATAACATGATGAGAACGAAAACGCCCGGATTATATGTGGCAGGAGACGCGACGAGACATTTTGGCGACTTTAAGCAAGATATCACGGTGGCCGCGATGGGAGCCGTGGCAGCTACCGCGGCATACGAATACTTGCAATCGCACAGATAAGTTGCGAGAGAGTAATGATTTCCCTATAATAAAGGTGATAAATTTATTTTTTCTTTATGATTGAACAAAAGCTCCATCAGTTTCGGTATTTGTACACGCCGGCCGCGATTATCATCAGCGCATTCATTCTTGCCATTGGTTTGGACGTTCGGGTTGCCGGGCAGGATGTAACCGCAAACGTCTCTGAAAATCAAAAGGATGCAGAGGAACCAAAACGGATTGATTTTACTATTACCGATGAAGATCAAGTGCGCGGAAACTCCAATGCGCCGATTACCATCGTGGAATTTTCCGATTTTGAATGCCCGTATTGTCAGCGATTTCATCCCACGTTAAAGAGAATTTTTGAGGAATATGACGGCAAAATTCGCTGGGTGTATCGCCATTTCCCGCTTACCAGTATTCATGTTAACGCGCAACCTGCCGCGGAAGCCGCAGAATGCGTGGGCGAGCAAAAAGGAGATGAGGGTTTTTGGAAATTTGGAGACGTGCTGTTTGAGCATCAGAAAGAATTGGGCATTGATGTATATCGCAAATTGGCAGGGGAACAAGGCGTGGATATGAACAAGTTTAACGCATGTGTGGCGAGCAGGAAATATCAGCAAAAAGTTGAGAATAATCAAAAAGAGGGGATTGGCTTGGGAATTACAGGAACTCCTAACAGCTATATTAATGGCATCAGTGTGCTGGGCGCGATTCCGTATGAAGAAGTCAAAGCAATGATTGAGAAGGAACTGGAAGGGAAAAAGTAATTATCGTGCAATTATGAAACAACTTCTTATCTGGGGAGGAGCGGGCATTGCGATTGCGGCAGGTCTTTGGGCAGTATTCTTTTTCGCCAATGGAGCAAAGCAGCAGCCCATAACTACGGGCGGGCTTCTCGCTATTCCAGTATCTGAAAACGATCATCGAAAAGGAAACCCCGATGCGAAAGTACAATTGATAGAATACGGAGATTTCCAGTGTCCGGCGTGCGCTTCTTATTTCCCCTTGCTCAAACAACTCGAACAAGAATATGGCGATCAGCTTGAGATTGCGTATCGGCATTTTCCGCTTCGGGCCATTCATGCAAATGCTCAAATTGCGGCGCAAGCCGCGGAAGCCGCGAGTTTGCAAGGAAAATTTTGGGAAATGCATGACATGCTGTATGTGAATCAGCAGCAGTGGGCGTCAGAGCGCAATCCGGAAGAGAAATTTATTGAACTTGCTTCTCGGCTTGAATTGGACAAGGAACGATTCAGAAGCGATATGAATTCAGATATGTTGAAGACAAAAGTGAATACCGATTATGATTCGGGCGAATTGTCGGGCGTGCAGGGAACTCCGAGTTTTTTCCTGCAGGGAATACGTATCGAAATTCCGCAAACCTATGACGAACTGAAAAAGGTGATTGATGAGGCGCTGGCAGAGGGCTCTGCTCCTGTTCAAATTGAAACCGATGCAAATGGCGGCATCCAGATTGAAGATATCCAACTCGAGGTTTCCCCCGCGATCTAAGCATTATCCTTATGCTTTTTCTTCAAAATTCTCTCAAGCCGTTTCCCAAATGGTGGCCCATAAGCGTTTTTGCGGTAAGTTTTCTGGGTTTTCTTGATGCCTCGTATCTTACGATCAGCTATGTTACCAAAACTTCCGTAGAATGCAGTTTTGTCCATGGGTGCGATGTGGTATTAACGAGCAGCTACGCAACGGTGGGTGGCATCCCAATCGCTTTGTTTGGAGTGCTGTATTATCTGACAATGCTTCTTTCTCTTATTGCATTCCTGGATTGGAAGAAGATAGTGTTTTTGGAAATTGTGCTTATGCTTCCATTGGCTGGATTTTTTGTTTCCGCGGGATTGGTGGGATTGCAAATGTTTGTTCTGAAAGCGTTTTGTCTCTATTGCCTTGTATCTGCTTTTTTGACTTTACTGTTATTCTTTCTTGCTCTCTATGGCTTTCATAAGCAAAAACTATCATCTGTATGATTGATATTCGCAAAGCATCCGGGGAAATTGTGATCTTCGATCGGGATAAATTTTGTCAATCGGTGCAAAAAGCGGGCGCGCTAGAGCATATTGTTCAGAAAGTGTGCTCTTTAGTGGAGCGGGAAATTACTCCCGGGACAAGCACCTCGAAAATTTCCCAAAAAGCAACAAGATATCTTTTGCGAGAACACGAACTTCTTGCCGCGGCCCGGTATAATTTGCGTAACGCGATTATGCAGCTGGGGCCGGCGGGTTTCTTTTTCGAGGAATATGTTGCCGCCATTTTGCGAGAGTATGGATATGTCACGAAAATACGGCAGATAGTACAAGGAAAATGTATCGCGCATGAAGTTGATATTTTGGCCGAAAAAAACGGTGCTCACTACATCATTGAAGCAAAATATCATAATGAACGGGGTGTGAAATCCAGCGTGCAGGTTGCCATGTACACATACGCGCGATTTCTCGATATCAAAGAAGCTCACGAAGAATTTGAATCTGCGCATCAGAGCCACCATGCATGGCTGATTACCAATACCAAGTTTACGCTCGATGCTCTTACCTATGCTGAATGCAGGGGAGTAAAAGTTACCGGGTGGCAGTATCCGATACAAGAAAGTTTGGAAGATCTGATTGTCAACAAATCTTTGTATCCTGTTACCGTATTGCCGACGATGAACACGTACGTGCGAGAGCAATTTGCGTTGCAGAAACTCTATTTTGCGAGGGATATTCTTGCGTTTTCCCAGCAAGATTTAGCAAAAAAGTTTCAGATAAATCAGCGGATCGCCAATGGGCTGGTGAAAGAGGCGTATCGTTTGGTATAATAGTTACAAAGAACTTAATAATTTTGTATGTCTCAATTTGGGTAACATATGAACCTGTACAGGGGCTTGACGAGATCATTGCCCCCAAAGTACAATAAATCATAATGATAAAGAAGCAATCGAAAACGAAAAAAGATTCAGAGCTTTCCCATCAAGATATTATTCGGCATTTTGACGAAAAGACCGAAGAAACAAAGCGGCATTTTGATGAAAAGACCGAAGAAGCAAAGCGGCATTTTGACGAAAAGACCGAAGAAACAAAGCGGCATTTTGACATTGTTGCCGAGGATTTGACATCAAAAATTGAAATAATATCTGAAGCAGTCCTTGAAATTCCTGCCATAAAAAGCAGCGTTGAATCTATGAAAGAAATGGTGGGAAAGAATAGCGAAGATATTGAAGTTATCAAAATGGACATTCAATCAATGAAACATATGTTAAGGCGCAAGGTGGATGTTGAAGAATTCGCAGTGCTGGAGAAACGAGTTGCAACCTTAGAGAATAAATTATGAAAATACATCACATCCTTTCTCGTCTCAAGCCCCTTCTCTTTGGTCTGGTCATCGGCTTAACGCTCGCTCTAGGCCTCACCGCCTACGCCTCATGGAGTCCTCCAACAGAGCTTCCTCCGAATTGTACGGCAGGAAATCCAGGATGCGATGCTCCGATCAACGTAGGAAGCGAGGAACAGCGAAAAGCAGGATCGCTTGTGGTTGAGGGGGAATTTTCTACGTTGTCAAACATTGCGGCGGTTGGGAGTATAGCGGCAGGGATGGATATGACGATAGACGGAAGCATGCTGGTTGGGGAGTTGGCAAGCGCGCCAAACCCCGCCCAAAATTACGGAAGGATTTACGTGAACAGTTCCGATCGCAAACTGTACTACAAAGATTCCACAGGGATT
>MHTV01000010.1 GCA_001823215.1 Candidatus Wildermuthbacteria bacterium RIFCSPHIGHO2_02_FULL_45_25
GAAAGGATTCGGGATTTTCTCAAAAAGATTGGTTCGAACTTCCGCATTGCCGACCGCACTTTGGTTTTGGATTTCAAAAATGCCTTCAAAATAGCGGAAAAATATCATGCCGAGGCGCGAAGCGCCGAGGCAACCTCTTTCAATTTCGCTGAATGTAAAACTTGGCGGAGGGGGAGAGATTCGAACTCTCGATACCTTGCGGTATGCCGCCTTTCCAAGGCGGTGCACTCGGCCGCTATGCGACCCCTCCCTATAATCTCCTCTACCCTACTGGAAATTCTTTAAGTTTTCAAGAAGCTCAAAAGAGAGAAAACGAGTTACTGCGGGATTCTGATCCCCCATATATTCGGAAGCCATAACATCGCGCAAACGATAGAGATAAGATGCTTTCCCCTTCCATTGCGTATCATTTAAGCAAGCATCAATCAAAATCAATGCGCGATCATACGCCTCTTTTGCCCATTGTTTTTCTTCTTGGCCATTTTGCAATGCGGCATTTGTAGCGCGTGCCAATTCAGCCGCGATATGTCCAAGTTGTTGGGATCGAGAAAAGTTTTTCCACTTTTTTTCGTCTGGTTTATACATCGAGAGTTTCGTTATCATCTAATAACAAACTACGAATAATGCCTTTCATTCGCTCTTTGATCTGATCATCCTGAACCTCCATATTTCGATGTCCAATGGAAGGTTTCAGGTTTATGAGCGAAGTAAATACGATCCTTTTTTCGGGCGGATTCCATGGATAAAAATTACATCCCCATACATTTGTGCTTTTATATCCATCTTCCTCGCTTAAAAGTTCGTCCCCTTCCGAATGCCATTCTCCCCCAATTGTGAGAATTTCACGCTCAATATCCACATCAATTTTTACCATATTGCCATAGTTTTCTTTTGTAATCCGAGCAAGATCGGCTGGGGAGATTTTCTCGCGAATAATAGCGGGTTTCATAATTTCGGCAAAGACAGGATTGCTTTGGCGATGACCGGATGTTGCGTGGCAAACTTGTATTTGAGCAGTTTGAGAATCGTGAAAAAATCCAGCAATTCTTCTTTAAGCATTTCGGGCCCCGAAAACACTTCCCATATTTCGGCTAACGCGTTCTTCGCGTAGTGATGCAAGATTTCATGCTGCTCTTTCTGTTTGAGATATTCGATGATTTCTTTGAACTCTCCCCGGTCTAACCATATCCCCTTGCAGATATTGCACACATCCACTTTCACAACCGAATCTCCATAGCATACTTCATACAAAGGCAAACGGTCTTTGGGACACATTTTTGTGTCGTAATCTACCCGAAATTGTTCCGGATGCTTCCATAAATCAATATCCAACCAGCGCAAATCGCGATCTTCAGAATCCTTGGCCCACTGCAATTCGTTTTCTTCAAACCAAAGCCCGTAGCATCGCGCACAGTAATCAACCTCGACGTTCGCCAATAAAGCTTTTTCAAGCGTTGTATCGCAGGAAGGACAGTTCATAAAATGAGTATCACATTTGCAGACCGCGCAATGCTTTAATTCTTTCTTCAACCGGAGGATGCGTCATAAATAATTTATGCAACCAGCTCACGCGTTCTTTTCCCCGAAATGGATTTACGAGATACAAATGCGCGGTAGCATCGTTTGCCGAACGCAATTGATGGGGATCTGCCGAAATCTTCTCTAACGCGCGCGCCAATCCTTCAGGATAGCGGGTTAATAACGCGCCGGACGCGTCAGCCAACAATTCCCGCTTTCTCGAAATCGCAAGCTTCATAAGGTTTGCGGCAATTGGGGCCAAAATGGCAAACACGATTGCCACCGCAAACAGAATCAGTTTCAACCGCGCGTCTCCCCTATCGTTATCCCGATCGTTTCCAAACCCTCCCCAGAAAACCGCACGAAAAAAGAAATTCGCGAGTAATGCCACCACGCCCACCAACACAACCGCAATCGTAGAAATCAGCATATCTCTGTTTCCAATATGAGAAAGTTCATGAGCAAGCACTCCTTCCAGCTCCGATCGATCTAAACGCTCGAGAATCCCGGTTGTTACCGCGACTACCGCGTGTTTGGGATCTCGTCCCGTGGCAAAAGCATTCGGTTGCGGGTCATGAATAATATACATCTTGGGCAAAGGCAGGCCGGCTGTGATGCAAAGATTTTCCACCAAACGATAGAGTTCGGGATGATCTTCTTTCCGTATATGTTTCGCGCCGGCTATGGCAACAACAACCTTATCTGAAAACCAATACGATCCCACGCTCATGGCAATTGCAAGAATCACCGCGAATATCAACATCGCGTAGCTTTCCAGCACATAACTGAATACCCAACCAGCTGCAACCACAAACAGGAAAAACCCGGTCAGATAGAACCAGGTTTTCCGCACATTCGATTCAGCGTGAGCATACAGATTTGCCATAGCAGTTAGAATGCCACCTTGGGGGTTTCGCGTTGCGCTGACTCATCGAGTTCAAAGAATTCCTCTTTCTTGAAGCCAAACATACCTGCGATTATATTGGAAGGAAATGACTCAATCTTCGTGTTGAACCCCATGACATTCGTATTATGGAAACGGCGGGCCGCCTGGATTTTATCTTCCGTGTCGCGCAACTCTCGCTGAAGTTCCAGAAAATTCGCGGACGCTTTCAAATCGGGATAATTTTCTGATACCGCAAATAATGTTTTCAAAGCTCCTGTAAGCATGTTCTCTGCTTGCGCGCGGTCGGCGTTTCCTTGCGCCCCCATAGCTTTTGTGCGGGCTTCCGTTACTTTTTCAAAAACTCCTTTTTCGTGAGCCGCATATCCTTTTACTGTTTCAATAAGGTTAGGGATTAAGTCGTAGCGACGCTTTAATTGCACGTCAATATCAGAGAACGCTTCTTTCACGCGATTGCGCAAGATGATGAGACGGTTATACGTCGCGATAACCCATAAGACGGCCAACACGATAAAACCAACGATAATCCAAACCGGTTGAAGAAATTTTTCCATACGCTTTCATTAAAAATTTAGTTCCTTATAAGATTTATACTACCCTATTTGCCTGTCTACCGCAATCATGCATAAGAGAGCCATGGCATGAATGCCGCGGCTCTCTTATTTTAACTCTTTTAGTAATCCATTCCTCCCATACCTCCCATTCCTGGCATTCCAACCCCATGTCCTCCCAACTTCTCATTCTTCTCTGGCAAATCAGCGACAACGACTTCTGTCGTAATCAGCATGGAAGCCGCAGAAACCGCACTTTCCAATGCCACACGGACTACTTTCGTAGGATCCACGACTCCGGATTGCACAAGGTCTTCATATACTCCGGTCGCCGCATTGTATCCTATCGAACCTTCTCTGGATTTCACATGATCAACCACCACTCCGCCATCCTGTCCCGCGTTTTCAGCAATTTGGCGTATTGGCTCTTCCAATGCCCGGCGCAAGATATTTACCGCTACCTGTTCCTCTGGATTTTCGAGTTTGAAACTTTCCAACTCTTTTGCCGCGCGCAAAAGCGCAACTCCGCCTCCCGGAACAATCCCCTCTTCCACCGCGGCTTTGGTTGCGGCAAGCGCATCTTCCACTTTGTGCTGTTTCGCTTTTTGTTCGATTTCGGTCGCTGCGCCTACTTTGATTACCGCTACTCCGCCAGCTAATTTCGCCAAACGTTCCTGCAATTTTTCTTTATCGAATTCAGAAGTTGTTTCTTCCAATATTTTCCGAATTTGTTTCACGCGAGCTTCAATCTTTGGTTTATCTCCTTTCCCTTCGATAATAGTGGTGTTATCTTTCGTTGCCACAACCCGACGAGCTGAACCAAGCTGGCTCAAATCAACTTTATCCAATTTCAATCCGACTTCTTCTGAAATAACTTGAGCTCCGGTTATGGTCGCGATATCTTCCAGCATCTCTTTCTTGCGGTCTCCAAAACCAGGGGCCTTAATCGCAAGCACGCTGAAAATTCCTCGAAGCTTATTCACCACGAGCGTTGCCAATGCGTCTCCTTCCAAATCATCTGCGATAACCACCAACTCTTTCTTGCCGGTTTTCGCCACCGCTTCCAGTGTTGGCAAAATATCCTGAATGGACGAAATCTTTTTATCCGTAACCAGAATGTACGCTCCTTCCAATGCGGCTTCCATGCGCTCGGCGTTCGTTACCATATAAGGAGAAATATACCCGCGATCGAACTGCAATCCCTCCACTATTTCATCGGTAATGCCAAAAGTTTGAGATTCTTCCACGGTGATTACGCCGTCTTTGCCCACTTTTGCCATCACTTGCGCGATTTTTGTTCCAAGTTCCTCGTCCTCTGCTGAAATGGTCGCTACCTGCGTCATTTCCTCTTGAGTGGAAACTTTCTTGGACATGTTTCTCAAGAACGCGACCACCTGATCCCGCCCTTTTTCCATGCCCCGCCGAATAGCCAAGGGATTCGCTCCCGCAGTTACATTTTTCAAACCTTCCGAAATCAAGGACTGTCCAAGCAATGTTGCGGTTGTTGTTCCGTCTCCGGCCACATCATTTGCCTTGGAAGCCACTTCTTTGATGATTTCAGCTCCGATATTCTCCACACGATCTTCGAGCTCGATTTTTTTCGCAACTGTTACTCCATCGTTGGTAATTGTGGGCGCTCCAAAACCTTCATCCAAGACTCCGTTTCTTCCTCGAGGCCCGAGAGTGATTTTCACTGCGTTTGCCACTTTATCAACTCCGGCTTTGAGTTTCTTTCGGGCATCTTCGCCGTAAATAATTTGCTTTGCCATAGAAATACAAAATTAGTTTTCCAACACTCCAAGGATATCGTCTTCTTTCGCAATGAGATACTCTTTATCTTCCACCTTTACTTCATTGGGTCCGTATTTCGTGAACAACACGATATCCCCTACTTTAACATCCATAGGAACGACCTTTCCATCCTCGGTTCTTCTGCCAGGCCCCACCGCGACAACCTTGCCTTGCTCCGGGCGTTCTTTCTCCACGGTATCTGGCAAAAGAATACCGGAAGCTGTTTTTTCCTCTTTCTTGAGAGGTTCGATCACAACGTGATCAGAAAGTGGTTTAATCTTCATAACTCATTTTGTTAATTTAGCAATCGAGACCTTTGAGTGCTAATTTCTTATACTCAATTTTATCGAAGTGCCGAAAAAAAGTCAATACTCATCATTCCATGATTCAAAGTAGCAATCTTTTTCCGTAGAACCCATTGACACCAAAGAGCTCTTCGACTATACTGATGTGCAAATTCAGCCAACAGACGGGCTGTACAACATACGTCTGCTGTACCTTGAGGAGATAACAGTATGAGACCTGCGACGATTCAAAACTCTACGGGGCAAGAGATCGGTATGTTATACTATATAAATGCCGGGAAGCCTCATAGGCACGCAGGGAATCGCGGGGGGGTTCAGGTCACGGCTCGATTGATCTTACATCGTAATAATACGAGGGACTATCGAGAAGTCATCGCGTCGCTCCTTCAAGATCAAGGATGCGAGATCAGCGGAAACGAGGTAGGCATCACTATAACAATCTGCGAAGAAACTTGCAGAACCCGTCAAGCAATGTTTTTGTGGATCCAGCGCACAATCCACGCACACATTTCTTTTTACATGGATGCCAAAACAAGAGCTTTTGCTCCTTTCGCATCCTAAACAATCACATCCCCCCGGATTCACATCCGGGGGTTTATGTTTTACTCTATTTCTTCTTGCTATTCCCCAGCGCCTCCGCCAAAAATTTTCCGGTGTAACTTCTTTTTACCCTTGAGACATCTTTTGGCGTTCCTTCGGCCACAATTTCTCCTCCTTTCTCCCCCCCCTCCGGGCCCAAGTCAATAATCCAGTCGGCATTGCAAATAAAATCAGTGTTATGCTCGATCGTTACCACCGTATTTCCCTTTGCCACCAATTCTGAAAGCACATGCAGAAGTTTGCGCACATCGTCAAAATGCAATCCGGTTGTCGGCTCGTCTAACATATACAACGTTTTGCCGGTCGCCCGTTTGGACAATTCGGTCGCCAGTTTAATGCGCTGGGCTTCGCCTCCCGACAACGAGGGAGCTGGTTGCCCCAACTCCACATAACTCAAACCGACCTCGTTGAGCGTGCGCAATTTAGATGCAATAGCAGGAATCGAAGAAAAAAATTCCAATGACTCTTCAACGGTCATGCCAAGGATGTCCGCGATATTCTTTCCCTTGTATTCAATTTCCAAAACCTCTTTGTTGTATCTTTTCCCGCCGCATTCTTCGCATTCCACATATACATCAGGCAAGAAGTACATCTCAATTTTTTTCAAACCCTGCCCTTCGCATGATTCGCATCGCCCGCCTTTCACGTTAAACGAAAATCTGCCGGGGCCGTATCCTCTTACTCTTGCCTCCTTTGTTTTTACGAATAAATCTCGGATATAAGAGAACGCGCCTGTGTATGTCGCGGGATTGGATCGTGGTGTACGCCCGATGGGCGACTGATCCACCAATACTACTTTGTCTAAATGCTGAATCCCAGTGATTTCTTTATGCTCTCCCGGTTCGTCTTTCGCGCGATAAAATTTCTTGAGCAATGCTTTTGCGAGAATATCGTTCACCAAGGAACTCTTGCCCGAACCCGACACTCCTGTTACACACACAAACTTTCCCAAAGGAATTTTCACGTCAATATTTTTGAGATTGTGCTCTTTGGCTCCTTTAATCACAAGATTTTTACTGATCTCTTTGTCAGATGGTTTTTTGGGAGCTTGCACTTTTTTGCGGCCGGAAAGATATTCTCCTGTGAGCGTATTGCTTTTTAAGATTTGCTTTGGCGTGCCGGCAAACATCACTTCTCCTCCGTGCTTTCCTGCTCCCGGGCCAATATCAATAATCCAGTCTGCCGCTCGAATGGTTTCAGGGTCATGCTCCACCACAATCACGCTATTCCCCACGTCGCGCAATTGTTTTAAGGTTTCAATCAGCCGGTGCTGGTCTCGGGCATGCAACCCAATCGAAGGCTCGTCTAAAATATACATCACTCCGGTCAGCTTTGATCCGATTTGCGTGGCCAGACGAATACGCTGTTCTTCTCCGCCAGAAAGCGTGCCTGCCTTGCGGGCAAGCGTGAGATACTCCAATCCCACATCAACCAAAAATTGCATACGGTTTAAGATTTCTTTGGCAATGGGCAATACGATTTTCTTTTGATGATCAGGCAGTTTTTTTTGCAAGTCAACGAAAAACGCAATCCCGTTTTCGATGCTCATCCGCACCACATCATCAATGGATTTTCCGTCAATCGTAATCGCAAGCACTTCCGGCCGCAACCGCTTGCCTTTGCACACTTCGCACTCATGTTCAATCATGTATTGCTCGATTTCTTCTCTAGCGCCTTCGGAGTCTGTTTCCCGGTATCTTCGTTCCAGCCACGGGATTACCCCTTCAAATCCTTCGCCGCCGCGCAATACCAAATCCAAATCTTCTTGCTTGAGCATCTTTGCCGGCGCGGTGAGAGAAAACTTATGTTTCTTGGCCAGTTCTTCCAATTTCCACCAGAAAAATCCTTGCCTGCCAATCTTGTGGGAAGCTCTCGCCCACGGGAAAATCGCTCCCTCCGCAATCGAAAGATTGGGATTGGGAATCACCAGAGCTGGATCCACCTCCAGCTTTTCTCCCAAACCCTGACACGATGCGCACGCGCCAAACGGCGAGTTGAACGAAAAAATCCGCGGCTCCACTTCAGGCAAGTTAATGCCACATTCCTCGCACGCGAAATGTTCTGAAAACAAAAGTTCTTCTCTCTTTGCCGCTTTGCCCGATGGCAGTTTTCCTTTTGTTGGCTTTGCCACTGATACCGCCACCAATCCTTTTCCCAGCTTGGAAGCTGTTTCCAAAGAATCCACCAGACGCGTGCGGTCTATCTCGTCTTCAATCACAAGACGATCCACCACCACTTCAATGGTATGTTTCTTTTGGCGATCCAATTGTTGATCCGCAAGTTCTTCAATGCGATGCGCAATGCCGTCAATGCGCACGCGCACAAATCCCCCTCGCTGAACTTCTTCCAAAATCCCCTGATGCTCGCCTTTCCTGCCCCGAATCACGGGGCCTAAAATCATCAATTCGCTTTCTTTTGGAAGTTTGAGAATTTGCTCTGCGATTTGACTGACACTTTGGCGTTTTACTTCTTTGCCGCAATTGGGACAATGAGGCACGCCGATCCGCGCAAACAAAAGACGGAGATAATCATAAACCTCCGTAATCGTGCCTACGGTGGAACGCGGGTTATGGGATCCTTTCCTCTGATCAATCGCAATCGCGGGGCTGATGCCTTCAATGCTCTCCACATCCGGTTTGTCCATCACGCCCAAAAATTGTCTCGCGTACGCAGATAGACTTTCCACATATCTCCGTTGGCCTTCCGCATACAACGTGTCAAACGCGAGAGAACTTTTGCCAGAACCAGAAAGCCCGGTAATCACCACCAGCTTATTCTTGGGAATATCCACATCAACATTTTTTAAATTGTGGACTTTAGCCCCCCGAATTTTAATAAGATGCTCCGTCATACGTCCATAGTGTATCTTGAAATGAAGCTTTTATCAAGTACGCTCCTCTTGCAAAATATCTCGTCATGGAGCATGATATATGCGTTCACATCTATCTTTGGGAGGAATCCGCAATGGAAATCCATCCGTCCTGCAAAAAATATCTCTGCATTGTGGGAGCCATTATCCTCCTTGCTCTCTTCGCCGGGCAATTCATACGCAGAATCCTATGGACTCTCTTGCCCACATGGCAAAGTCAAGTTATCGCAGGAGCGCTTGGATTTTTCGCCATCGTAGTTTTTCTCGTAGTAGTCATCGCACACAATGCCTCCGAACTTTCGCGGGATATTCCTGCTATCCATGACTACCCTCCCCCAGACATCCCGCCGTTCATTTAGCATGGTCAAAACAATCCTATCGCCATCATTTGCCAGACCAAACGCAAATTTCTTCGGACAGGAAGACTACCTCATCGTCTCTATTGAACCCTGATGTCCCAGCCCTCTCGTCCAAAACCCGACCCACACAAGGTGTCGGGTTTTTTTCTGCTCCCAAATGCGTTATATTGAGTTTGAGATTAAAGCAGTTTGGGAATATGCGTATCCCGCAGATGCGTATATCCCCAAAGTTCAATGCAATGCAATTTTCTTTTCTTGCCAACATGAATACCGCAGATATTCCCCAGACAAGCGGCGTGTACGCATTTTACAAGGATAGGCAATTCCTTTATATAGGGAAAGCCGTCAACCTGCGAAGTCGCGCGCGCAATCACTTCCAACAACCCACCCCCAAAGACGGGATTTTTATTGATTCCATTGATCGAATCGGATACATCGAAACAGATTCTGAAATCGAAGCCCTTCTGTTAGAATCCCTGCTCATCAAACAGCACAAGCCAAAATACAACGTAATTTGGAAAGACGACAAGAACTATCTCTTTGTCGCAATCACGAAAGAACCTCTGCCAAGGATTTTTTTCACCCATCAGCCAAACCGAGAAAGCCCAACGGCATGGTACGCAGGACCCTTCGTGGAAACTCGAGCTATTAAACGCACGCTTCGAGCATTGAGGCGCGTGTTCCCCTACTACATGTACGCAAAAGCGGCAAAACCCCATGCCAACAAACCATGTCAGTATTGCCAGCTTGGACTTTGCCCCGGGCCAAACCCTGACGCGAAAGAATACCGAAAACAAATTCAAAAGCTCAAAGCGATTCTCGAAGGAAAAAAACCTCGGGTCTTAGCCCAACTTCAGAAAGAAATGGCCGACGTTTCCCGAAAACAAGATTACGAAAGAGCCGCCGGACTCCGCGACCAGCTGCGGGATTTGGAAGTCGTGCTCTCTCACGCGAGAGTTCTCCAGCCGGTTCAAGAAAAACAACTCGTCAACTGGCGGGAAATTCAAGCATACTTCCAGCAAATTTTTCAAACCTCCCGTCCTCTTTCGCGCGCTGAAGCGTACGACATCTCCAACATTCAAGGAGTTTCGGCAACCGGCTCCATGCCCGTCTTTATTGACGGCATTCCCTCCCGAACGCATTATCGAAAATTTAAGGTTCGCATCGCAGGGAAACCTGATGATTTTGCCATGCTCCGCGAAGTGCTCACCCGCCGCCTCGCGCATGCAGAATGGAAATACCCCGATCTCATGATTATTGACGGAGGCAAAGGCCAGCTCTCTTCCGCAATGAAAGTAATTTCTCTTTCGCCAAATCCGGAAGCCAAAAACATTCTGCTTTGCTCCATTGCCAAACGACACAACGAACTTTTTCTTCCCGGCAACCCAAATCCCCTTCTCTTACAAGATATGCCTGCTTTTGTTTCCAACTTCATCCTTCATATCCGCGACGAAGCTCACCGATTCGCCATCACCTATCACCGCAGTCTGCGCAAAAAATCTCTCTTGAAATAAATCTTGTTTTGAAGCGATTGACCACTTTCTCCTCCTAATCTATAATAAAGAATACCCATGTTTCTCTCCCGCATTCTCTTCCATATCATAGCTGGTATTGTCGGACTTTGGATCGCAATTCATTTCATTGACGGCGTGAGTTTTAGCGGCCATTTGCAGACCCTCTTGATTATGGGCGCGGTTTTAGGTATAATGAATGCGATTTTAAAGCCCATTCTCAACCTGATAACCCTTCCGATACGGCTTCTTACCTTGGGATTATCCGGACTTATTATTAACCTTGTGTTCGTTTGGGCTCTGGAAATCTTCTTTCCCGAATTTCAGATCAGTGGACTTATTCCCCTTTTCTGGACAACTCTGGTCGTATGGGCGGTGAGTATCCCCATTTCCCTCTTGATGAGAGGAAAAATATAAGTTTTCTTTTATGAATCAAATCCTTCCTTTCGCACAGGTTATAATCGCTGTTTTTTTAATGGTAGTCGTATTGCTTCAACAAAGGGGAACTGCTTTAGGTTCATCTTTCGGAAGTGAAGGCGGATTTTATGGCGCGCGCCGCGGAATGCAAAAAAATCTCTACTGGGCTACAATCGTTTTGGGCGCTATGTTTGTAGCTCTTTCTATCGTTCGTCTTGTCGCATAATATAATGTACTATTCGAGCAGTTTGTAATTTTTTTCTGTGTTTGATTTTCGCCGTTTCTTCAAAAGTGTCCCTCTCAATTTTGGTCGTGGAGGAGCAAATAGATCATGGCCTTCATTCAGCCAATGGAAAAAACTCCCACTGATGTTCAGCTTCAAAGAGCGCGTTATTTTCGCGGCGCTTGTTCTGCTTTGCCTGGGATCGGCTGGAATTCTTTTGCGGGGTTTCTATCTTAGCAATACGGAAATCGCGGCGGCGCACGGAGGCATTCTTCGAGAAGGAATAGTTGGCAAGCCCCGCTTTCTTAATCCCATATACGCCCGCGTAAACGATGCGGATCGAGATATCTCACAGCTTATCTTTTCTGGACTCTACAAACGCGGACAAGACGGAAAACTTCTCCCTGATTTGGCAACAGAGGAACCGATTGTGGAAGAAAACGGCAGAGCATATACCATCAACTTGCGCGAAAATGTCGAATGGCACAATGGACAACCTTTCAGCGCAGATGATATCGTATTCACCATTCATACCATCCAGGACGGAAGTTATAACAGTCCGATTCGAGCCGAATGGATCGGCGTTACGATTGAGAAATTAACCGAGCATCAAATCAAATTTCACCTGGCAGACCCGTATGCTCCCTTCCCCGAACAACTTACCTTAGGAATGCTTCCTTCCCATATATGGAAAGATATTCCTGCGGAAAGCTTCCCTCTTTCTTCGCATAATTTACAGGATGCAGTTGGAAGCGGAATGTACAAGCTATCCAGCATCTTAAAAAACGACTCGGGAAAAGTGCAAGAAATTCAATTGCGCGCGAACAAAGATTATTATGGAGAAATACCTCTTATCGAAACGGTATATTTCCGTTTTTTCGACACCCAAGATGATGTAATCAAAGAAGCGAATCGCGGCGGACTTGACACATTTGCAGTGCCGTCGCTTGGAGCAATCAAAGATTTGCGTAATTCAAATTTTGAAACACAGAACTTTTCTCTTCCCCGATATTTTGCTCTATTCTTCAACTTCGAAGCGCAAGGAGAGCAATCGGTGGTTTCAAAACTCCGCGTGCGGCAAGCGCTGCAACTTGCCCTCGACCGGCAAGCGCTGGTAGATACGCTCTTCGGAGAACACGCGTATGTTGCTTCTTCTCCTCTTCTTCCTCATCTCTTTGAAATTACGCCTGTCTCTGCCGTTCAAACTTCCGACCAACAAAAGGCGCTTGAATTGCTCAAGCAAGAAGGATTTGTTGCGCAGAATGGCAAAATTGGTAACGTTCCAAGCGCACCCCCAGGGATACAGCAAGATCTCACTCAAGGAGCGCAAGGAGAGCAAGTCCGTTTGCTCCAGCACTGTCTTGCTCAAGACAAAGAGATTTATCCTGAAGAAGCAGTAACAGGCGCCTTTGATCAGAATACCCTTCGAGCAGTAATCGCCTTTCAAAATAAATACGCGAAAGACACACTCGCTCCCATCGGGCTCACTGCCGGCACAGGAAAAGTAGGGCCTTTGACACGCCAGAAGCTGAATGCTTTATGCTTCTCGGTGATCGAAATTCAGCCATTGCGCATTACCATCACCACTCTTGACCAGACACCCTTACTGGATACCGCACAGGAACTCAAGCGCCAATGGGAACAATTTGGAATTGAGGTTATTGTGGACGCGCAGCCATCAGTTGCCCTCGAACGGGAAATTATTAAACAGCGCAAATATCAAACCTTGCTGTTCGGAGAATTGCTCGGCCTCATTCCCGATCCCTTTCCTTATTGGCATTCTTCCCAAACCGTAGATCCCGGATTGAATCTTTCCCTTTATGAAAACAGAAAACTTGATACATTATTGGAAAAAGCAAGGAAAGAAGCGGACCCGGCAACGCGCAAAGAGCTCTATGAGCAGATTCAAACAATTCTTACCGAAGATATTCCCGCCATTGTGCTCTATCAATTTGATTATCAGTATATGACCAGCAAAAACATTGGCGGAATAGAGGAGCATTTACTTTCCAATCCCGCCGAACGATTTGGAGGCATGGAGAAATGGTATTTGAACGTGAGAAGAACGTGGAAATAATATCGAGAATTATTTGATTTCATATTTTGCGTTGAATCGCCCAGGTGGTGAAACCGGTAAACACGCTAGCTTCAGGAGCTAGTGCTCGCAAGGGCTTGGAGGTTCGAGTCCTCTCCTGGGCACCATTCATAATAAACTTCATAATTAATCTCTATCAGTATGCCAAAAACTACTGCGTCAGCAGAAACACTGCGGGTTGTCCCGCTCGGCGGCTTAGGCGAAGTTGGCCGCAACATGATGTATCTGGAATACCACGAAAAGATACTCATCATTGACATCGGATTTCGCATGCCCGAAGAAGACATGCCGGGAATTGATTATATCATCCCGAACATTACCGCGCTTAAAAATCGAAGTAAGGATATCGTGGGCGTGCTTATTACGCACGGACACTATGACCACATAGGAGCAATCCCCTACATTGTGTCGCAATTGGGAAACCCTCCTTTATTTGCCGGAAATCTTGCCAAAGCAATTATCCTGCGAAGACAAGAAGATTTCCCCAGCAACGCAAAACTGCGGATTTCCTCGATCGTGGACGGCCAAAAATTCAAGATTGGCCCTTTTGCCATCGAGCCATTCCGCCAGAATCACAATATTACCGACAACTTCGGCTTTGTCATCGGAACTCCCGTGGGAAATATTGTCCACACATCAGACTTCAAATTTGACGACACTCCGGTAAACGATCCGCCCACAGATTATGAACGGCTCAAGAAAATAGGCCAAAAAAAGATCCTTCTGTTGATGTCAGACTCCACCAATGCCGAAGAGCCAAATCATTCTCTTTCAGAACAGACTATTATGGATAACCTGGAAGATATCTTCAAAAACGCGCAGGGACGAATTATCACCGCCACATTCGCTTCGCTTATCAACCGCATCCAGCAGATTATTACCCTTTCTGAAAAATACAACCGCAAAGTCGCGCTTGAAGGCCACTCCATGAAAATGAACGTAGAGATATGTAAGCAATTAGGATATATCAGAGCGAAGCGCGATACGATCTTAAAGACAAAAGAAGTGCTTGCATATCCCGACAACAGAATTGCCATTGCCGGCACGGGAGCTCAAGGCGAAGAACGTGCGATGCTTATGCGCATTGCAAATGGAGACCACCAGCACATCCGCATTCAAAAGGGAGACACGGTTGTTTTTTCTTCCTCTGTTATCCCCGGTAACGAACGAAGCGTGCAATTCGTAAAAGACCGCCTGTACAAACAAGGAGCTCATGTCTTCCATTACAAGATGCTCGATATTCATGCTTCCGGACACGCAAATAAAGACGAGCTCACGCAAATGCTCGACTTGATGAACCCCAAATTCCTTCTTCCTATTCATGGCCAATTCTCCATGATCATCAATCACGCGAAACTTGCTCAAGAATGGGGCATGCCGGAAAAAAATATCATCGTTGCAGAAAACGGCCAGGTTCTCTCGCTCAAGAAAGCTTCCATCGCGATTGAAAAAGAAACAGTACCTGCGAACTATATCATGGTGGACGGATTGGGCGTTGGGGACGTGGGAGAAGTAGTACTTCGAGATCGGCAAAATCTTGCCAAAGACGGAATGTTTGTCATCATCGTGGTGGTAGATCGCCAGACAGGAACGGTAAAAGGATCTCCTGACATTATCTCTCGAGGATTTATCTATCTGCGGGAATCGAAAGATTTGCTCAAACAAGTGCGCAAGCGAACAGTTGACATCGTAAACAGCTCCGCAGGCCATGGAGGACCGATCAATTGGATTTATGTGCGAGACAATATCAAGAATAAGGTTTCTGACTTCTTATTCACGAAGACAGAGCGAAGACCTATGGTATTGCCTGTGATTATTGAGGTATAATAAGAAATTCAAAAGGTAAAGGGCAAAAGGCAAAACTTCAGTTCAAAAATTAAAAGTTCTCTTCTTATTTTACATTTTGCCTTGCACTTTTGACCTTTGATTTTTGAGCTTTGACTTTTAACTTATGCGAATTTTCAGCGGTATCCAGCCCACCGGACAAATGCATATCGGAAACTACTTGGGAGCCACGCGCAACTGGGTAAATTTGCAAAACGAACACAGCTGTTTGTATACCGTTGTGGATTTACACGCGCTTACAACTCTGCAAAACCCCAAGGAATTGCACGACGCTTCCTTTGAGAAAGTAGTGGAGCTTTTAGCAATCGGACTGGATACTGAACGCTGTGCTTTGTTCATCCAATCCCATGTAAAAGAGCATACCGAGCTTGCGTGGATTTTCAACACGCTCACTCCTGTTGCGGAATTGGAACGAATGACTCAATTTAAAGATAAGTCCAAGAAGAATAAGAAGAATATCAACGCGGGACTTCTGACCTATCCCGTGCTCATGGCTGCAGATATTCTTTTATACCAGCCAGATAAAATCCCCGTAGGAAAAGATCAGGTCCAGCACTTGGAACTCACACGTATGATTGCGCGCAAATTCAACCAGCAATTTGGCCACACATTCAAGGAACCGGAAGTTCTTCTTATTGAGGAAGCGGCAAAAATCATGTCTTTGGAAGACCCAAAGAAAAAAATGTCAAAGTCAGACGGGCCTGCCGCATATATATCACTGTTTGAAGAACCAGAGGCAATCAGGAAAAAAGTTTCCCGAGCCACCACCGATACGGGAAAAGAAATCCGATTTAATCCCGCAAAAAAACCAGGCATTTCCAACCTTATTACCATCTACTCTCTTTTTGCCGAGGAAAGCGTCCACGATGTCGAAAAGAAATTCGCAGACAAGGGTTATGCCGCTTTCAAAAAAGCAACCGCAGAGCTTCTTATAGAGAAACTCGAACCTTTCCGTCAAAAGAAACAGGAACTTTTCAAGCGCGAGCTTTATATTCAGGAGATTCTCAAACAAGGAGCAAAAAGAGCCCGCTCTATTGCCGAAACCACCATGCAAGATGTGCGCTCCAAAATCGGCCTTCTGTTGCCAAATTAGAGATTCACGCTCCTTATGCAAAGTTCCTCTATACCCAGCCAAGTTTGCCAGACAAAGAAGTTACATTCTTGCGATCCAATTTGTCCCCTACTTGAGGAAATTGTTCTAACTCGTCAGCTAAAATATTTTTGATTTTTAAAACTTCCACTTCGGTTGCGCCTTCCACGCGCACCGTAAGATAGGGCGAAGTATTGGAAGAACGCACCAATCCCCAGCCGGTTTCGCTTACTTGAAAACGCACACCATCTATAAGTTTTACGCGGTACAATTTCTCCATGCGCATTTTTATTTGTTCCACCACTTCTTTTTTCTCTTCATCTTCGCAAGGAAGTTTGAGTTCGGGAGTGCGCACGCGTTTGGGAAATCCTTCTATCAAACTTGAGAATGGCCCATCTTGGCGTGAAGCCAATTCTACCGCGCGCGCGGCGGCGAACAATCCATCGTCAATTTTGAAATAATCTTCGACAAAATAGAAATGCCCCGAAACCTCTCCCGCAAAAATAATATCCTTATCCTTGCGCAACGCTTCTTTGATCGGAGCGTGTCCAGTGCGATGCATCAATGCTACCCCGCCCCATTGCGGAATCAATTCTTCGAGAAGCTGTGTGCTTTTTACATCAAACAAAATTTTCTTTCCCGGATTTCGCGACAACGCGTCTTTTGCAAATACTAAAAGCATTAAATCCGCACTGATAAAATTTCCCTGCTCGTCTATAAACCCCGCCCGATCGCCATCCGCATCAAAGCCAATCCCCAAATCCGCGTCCGCCTCTTTTACTTTCTCCATTAAATCCTTCATGTTCTGCGGGGCTTCGGGGTCTGGCGTATGATTGGGAAATAATGCGTCCGGCTTTGTGTACAGCTCCACAACCTCGCATCCAAGCTTACGGAACAAATCCGGAGCAAAAAGCCCCGCGCTTCCGTTACCCGTATCTATAACGACTTTCAACTTTCGAGCAAGTTTGACATGACTTGTTACATATTGTTCATACGATTCTTTGATATTTATTTCTTCATACTTCCCTTCTCCTGTTTCAAAATCTTCTTTCTCGATCATTTCGCGCATCCCCTGCAGTTCTTCTCCGTACAAGGGCCATACGCCTTTTTTCATCAATTTGAATCCATTGTAAAAATACACGTTATGACTTCCGGTGATGTTCACTCCTCCGTCAAAATCAAAAAAAGCCACTGCAAAATAAATAATCGGCGTCAAAGCGACTCCGGCTGACGCCACATCGCACCCGCTTTTGCGCACACCTTCGATAAACGCGTCTTTTAATTCTTCCGCAAAAGGACGCAACTCATATCCCACCACCACTTTCTTGCCTCCTTGTCTGCGAATCAATGTTCCATATGCTTGGCCAATGGCAACAGCAACTTCTTCCGTCAGGGTTACGCCAGGAAATTTCCCATACCACTGCTCGTACTTTGCAACCTCTTCGGGCGGAAATTCACGGCCCGCGATTCCTCGGATATCATATTCTCGGAATACCGTATGTGCGATTTTCATAAGCCAAGTATACACAACTTTTCACCTTTCTCCAAGATACTTTTGCGACCACTTGCTGTTTCTAAGCAAACTTGCGCGGTTATTGACCTTCAGACCCAAGAATGCTATAGTAACTCTATGAGAAATTACGACCTCACGCTTATTCTCGCTCCACAATTGCGACAAGAAGAAGCAAATGATAGCGTCCAGAAATTCGTCTCTTTTGCGCAAGATCAAGGCGCTATTTTAGGGGATCAGAAATTCCTTGGCAAGAAACCCCTTTTGGGCAAGATCGGACGAAATACGGAAGGATATGTCGCCATAAGCGAATTTTCCATTTCTCCAGAGAAAATAGAGGGAATCGCCAAGTATATAAAGGAACATGCTGATATTCTCCGCTCTCTGCTGATGATTAAACCAAAACAAAAAGTTGCGCGGCGCGTGCAATCACTTGGCAAAGGAAAGAAATCACGGCTCAAAACCGATACAAGCGAAGAAACTTCTCAAGTCGCAGAGGGCGCAGTTGAAACGAAAGAAACCGCCAGCACTGAAGAAATTGATAAAAAACTGGAGGAATTACTGGGCACCTCTGTTGAGCAAGCTCAAGAGAAACCCGTTCAATAAATCCGCGGCAAGTGAACACATTTTAGTAATATTATGAATCTCAATAAAGTCATTTTGGTTGGAAATGTCGCGGCTGATCCTGAAATGCGAACAACCCCATCAGGACAACACGTATGCACCATTCGCGTGGCAACTAATCGGATATGGACAGATTCTGCGGGGCAAAAACAGCAAAAGACCGAATTCCATACCATTATCTTATGGAGAAGATTAGCAGAAATAGCTTCCCAGTATCTCAAAAAAGGCGGCATTGTCATGATTGAAGGGCATCTGGAAACCCGCAGCTGGGATGATCAATCAGGAGCTAAACGATATCGAACGGAAATTATCGCAGAATCCATGCAACTTGGTCCTCGAACAGGAACATCCGGTACAAACCAAGAAGGTGGATTCCAGCCGCGGCAACCCCAAGCAAACAAACAAGCGCAGGAAGAACCAAAAGAAGATATCCCTATTATTGAAGAGGAAGAAGAAATCGATGTAAAAGATATACCATTTTAAGTACATTCGTATTTATTACACCTATGGAATGTTATTTCTGCAAAAAAAACATACAAGAAGTTGATTTCCGCGAAGTAGTTCTCCTTCGCCGATTTATTTCAGGACTAGGAAAAATCCGCAAACAGGAAAGAACCGGCCTGTGCGCAACCCATCAACGCAACATTTCAAAAGCCGTCAAAAGGGCACGGCACGTAGGACTTTTCTCTTCAACTTCCAAATAATATCAGCAATAACAAAAAATCTGGTTTTACCAGATTTTTTGTTTCCTCCTATTCACCAATCACCGTCTTTTTGAGAATTTCATCCCGTATCTTTTGAGCAAGATCGAGGTTTTCTTTCAGAAACGTCTTGGAAGCATCCATGCCCTGTCCTAATTTTGCAGTCTCAAACTGAAGCCAGCTTCCGGCTTTTGTAACCACCCCTGCTTTCAATCCCGCGTTTAACAAATCTACCATATAGGTAATTCCTTCGTTATAGTAAATATCAAACTCGCACGTTTTGAAAGGAGCAGCTACTTTATTCTTCACGATTTTTGCCCGTATGCGGGATCCTACGATTTCCTCCCCTTGCTTAATTTGAGCGATCCTTCTCACTTCGATGCGCACTGATGCGAAAAATTTCAATGCCATGCCTCCGGGAGTTGTTTCAGGATTTCCAAACATCACTCCTATCTTCATTCGGATTTGATTAAGGAAGATAACTGATGTTTTGCTCCGAGCCAAAATACTCGCAAGCTTCCGCAACGCAGAAGACATCAGCCGCGCTTGCAACCCGATTTGAAACTCTCCCATATCTCCCGCCACTTCATTTTTTGGCACAAGCGCGGCCACCGAATCCACCACAATCACATCTACCTGCCCGGAACGCGCCAGTGTCTCTACGATTTGCAACGCTTGTTCTCCGGAGTCTGGCTGCGAGATCAATAAGTCCTCGATATTCACGCCAAGGCGCTTGGCGTAATCAGGATCCAAAGCATGTTCGGCGTCAATATAAGCTCCTATTCCGCCCTGCTTTTGAGCTTCGGCAACAATATGCAATGCCAACGTTGTTTTTCCGGAAGATTCCGGCCCATAGATTTCCACCATTCTTCCCCGAGGAATACCGCCTACACCCAAACATACGTCAATTGAAGTAGAACCTGTCGGAATTACATCAACATCCACTGGCCGCGCCTCGCTTAATTTCATAATAGCCCCCTCTCCAAAACGCTGCTTGATCTCGTCTAACGCTTCTTTGAGATCTCCTATTTCCGCTTTTTCGTGTTTTTTCTTTGCCATAGTTTCGTTATACCAGTCTATCTTATGCGTTGTCAAAAGAATTGACAAGAACTTTACAATTTCGGAGTCTCCCAATCGCCTTCCTCTTTTATCCCCTCAACAGAGTCCGATGTCGCGTTCCCATACACTTCTCTTGGCTTTGCCCCATCGGATGGCCCCACAATTCCTTTCTCCTCTAGAATATCCAGTAATCTTGCCGCGCGCGCGTATCCTAATTTCAAACGCCGTTGCAAAAAAGAAGCCGATGCTTTACGGGTTTCCAGAACAAGACGCTTTGCTTCTTCGTAGAGAGGATCGTCTTCTCCGTCCAAATCAGCGCGGCTCTCCAAGCTTTCCATGGCAGACTGCCCGGTATTGTTCTCTTCGATCTGCTTGCGATCAAATGATTCATTTTCCTGGGCGATTGTTTCCACAATCTTCTTCACTTCCTTGTCTGATATATACGCTCCCTGAATACGGCGGGGTTTTTGGAATTCGGACGACACGAATAACATATCCCCTCTCCCCAAAAGTTTTTCCGCGCCTGCCATATCCAAAATCGTTCGAGAGTCAATTTGAGAAGCAACTTGAAATGCGACGCGAGAAGTGATATTTGCTTTAATCAAACCGGTAATAACTTCCACAGACGGTCGCTGCGTTGCCAGCACCAAGTGAATACCCACTGCTCGCGCCATTTGAGCAAGCCGCACAATCATTCCTTCAATCTCCTTTCCCCGAACCGCCATCAAATCCGCCAATTCATCCAATACGGCGACAATATAAGGCACTTCTTCCATTTCTTCTCCTTCAGACGATACGCTTATTTTTTTCTGATTCTCCTTTTGCAGCGCGTGATAACTTCCGATATCGCGCACTCTCACTTCAGAGAATAATTGGAATCTTCGGTCCATTTCTTTCAAAAGCCATTTGAGAGCATTGACGGTGCGCTGGGTATCCAGGATAACCGGCGTAAGCATGTGTGGCAGATCATTATACACGGGAAACTCCACCCGTTTGGGATCCACCAAAATAAGCCGTAAATTCGAAGGAGGATTCCGGTAAATCAAACTGATAATAATGTTGTTAAGCCCAATGGTTTTCCCCGATCCGGTAGCTCCAGCTACCAACAAGTGAGGCATTTTCGCCAAGTCCGCGAAAATAGGAGCTCCTGACACGTCCTTTCCCAACGCAAGAAGCAGAGGAGCCGTGGAGTCCTGAAATTGCTTCGCTTCAAAGAGCTCTCGTATCCCCACTACCGCTCGTACTTTATTGGGAATTTCCACGCCAACCAATGCTCGGCCGGGAATAGGCGCCTCAATACGAATGGGATGGGCAGCTAATGCCAAAGCTAAATCATTTTGAAGCGCGGTAATTCGCGAGAGCTTAATGCCTTCTGCGGGTTTGAACGCGTATTGAGCAACGGCCGGACCCACATTGACTTCAGAGACCTCCACGGGGATATCAAAATTCTGAAGAGTTTTCTTGATAATCGCCGAATACGTTTTTACATCTCCGGCATCTGCCGTAGTGCCTTTCTGGGGATCCAATAATTCAATCCCCGGAGCTTTATAATCTCCCATAGAAGCCGCAAATAAAGGTTTTGCTTTGGGAGCGGGCGTTTTCCCTTTCTTCTTTGCTTTTCCTTCTTTTTCTTCCTCTTCTTCCTCATCTGTCGAACCATCCTTTACTGTAGGAACTGTTTCAACTTCTTCCATGCGCAATTTGGGCTCAAAAATCTTGCGGATTTTTTCTTGCGTGGCTTGAGCAAATCCTCCTTCTTCCATTTTTTCATGCGGCAAAAGCTGCCAGAGCACCACCCCGCAAACCGCGATTGCGGCTGAAAAAAGCACTTCGCTTACCCAAAATCCAAACGCGGAAAACGCCAGCCAAGATAACCCTCCTCCGATGAGACCTGCCGCGTCAAATGCTTGTTTATTCTGAAAACGAATCAAGCTTCCCAAGACTCCGCTCATTCCGCTTACGAAAAGTCCGAGCATGGCAAACACAACCCCCATGTTGTACTTCCTCATTCCCCACAATACGAAAGCTCCCAACAGCAAAATGCCGGGGACCAAAAATCTTACTCTCCCCAAAAGAAACTCTGTCCCTTGAAGAAGAAGATTTCCTGCGGTTCCTGCTTTATCGAAAAATGCAAAAACAAAAATAACCGCGACTGCGATAAACAACACGCTCACTGCCATTCTTCGGGCGCGCTCCGGCAAAGCGACAGCAAGCCGATTGAAGACAGAAAAGAAGGAAAGAACCGGCAATCGAAACCCTCCCGATGTTTTTTTCTTTTTTCCCACCGTAGTATAAAAATCACTTATAACGTTGTTATTATAGCATACTACCTTCAAGGATAAAAAGAACCATGAAATCTTTCTCGCCACAAAGGCAAAAGGCGCCCGGCAAAGCCGGGCACCTCTGTTATTTCAACAGCCAATCTATTTCTTGAATCCTGTTCCCGCGGGAATAAGTTTTCCGAGAATGACGTTTTCCTTCAATCCGCGCAGCTTATCTTCTTTTCCCTCTAATGCGGCCTGAATCAATACACGCGAAGTTTCTTGGAAAGACGCCGCCGACAAAAAGCTTCCCGTTGTTAACGCAATCTTGGAAATTCCCAGAAGCATTGGATTTCCCTCTGCTTTCTGTTTACCCTGTTTTTCCAAACGATCATTTTCTTCCAGGAAAAGAGTGCGCTCCATCACTTCCCCTTCCGAGAATTTGGAATCCGCGCGATTCTTAATCCGAACACGAGAAAACATTTGTCGTGTAATCACTTCAATATGTTTATCGTGAATACTCGCTCCCTGGGTAGTATAGATACGCTGAACCTCCTGTACGATATATCGTTTAGCTTCATCCTGTCCGCTCGTCCGGAAGACCTCCTCGAGTTCAAGACTTCCCTCGCACAATTGCTGGCCCTTCTGAACAAAGCCGTTGACCTCTACCCAAATTGCGCGCTTCGGAGGCATTTGATACTCCACCAGTTCTTCTGCTTTTTCATCTTTCTTTTCCTCTTTTTCATCTTTCTTTTTCTTGCGGGTCGCCTTTCCCTCTTTTTTAGGAATTTCCGTCCCTTTGGTGGGTTTGATGCGGATAATACCGTCTGGCGTAATTTCCATGACAATCCCTTCCACTTCAGAAAGAATAGCTTTTCCACCTGGAACACGGCCTTCAAAAATTTCTTCCACGCGCGGCAAACCTTGCGTAATATCCCCTCCTCCAGCCACTCCTCCCGTATGGAATGTTCTCATCGTAAGCTGCGTTCCTGGTTCCCCAATGGATTGAGCCGCGATAATTCCCACCGCAGATCCTAATTCGATCATCCGTCCCGCTCCCAAATCCCAGCCATAGCACATACGACACACTCCGCGCTGGGCTTTGCACGTTAACGGAGAACGGACACGAAATTCCTGAATTTCCGGATCCGCGCCAATCTGCTGTGCGATTTCCCAGGTAATTTCTCCTCCTTTCTTCACATGCGTACCCAAAGCATCCACGGAAATACGTCCCCCTATTTTCAATACAATGTTTTGGCCGATTTCTTCAATCTGTTTTTTGGAAAGCAACAGTCCCTTATGATCTTTGCAATCTTCTTCCACGACAAGAATGTCATGAGCCACATCAATGAGACGACGCGTTAAGTAACCGGCGGTAGAGGTGCGCAAGGCGGTATCTGCCGTTCCCTTACGAGCGCCGTGCGTGGAAATAAAGTATTCCAACACATCAAATCCTTCTTTGAAGGAGTTTTTGACCGGCAACTCGATGATTCTTCCCGCAGGGTTAATCACCAATCCTTTCATGCCAGACATTTGAATAGGTTGAGACCACGAACCTCTGGACCCCGAATCAATAATAGAAAATACCGATCCTCCTGCGGGCAATGTTTTGGGAACAAGTTTTTCAACAGTGGATTTTACTCTTTGCCAGACCTCAATAACTTTTGCTCCTTTTTCCTCGCGAGAGAGCAGTCCATTGCGCCAATGGTTTTCAATAATCGCAATTTCTTTTTCCGCTTCCTGTAAAAGTCCTTTCTTTTCCACAGGAACCACCAAATCGGTCATCCCCCACGTTGTTCCCGATTTGGTCGCATATTCAAATCCAAGCTCCTTAATGCCATCCAAGAGTTCTTGAGCTTTCTGTTGAGGATATTTCTTAATAATATCTCCAATCAACGCTCCGATTTTCTTTGAGTTTACCTGCTCATTCACGAAACGATACCCTTCGGGCAACATTCCGTTAAAGATAAGGCGGCCCGGAGTCGTTTCCAACATCTCTCCGTTTCTGCGAACGCGCATTCTTTCGCGCAAGCCAACCGCGTTATTCTCGTACGCCATAATTACCTCTTCCGGAGAGCTGAAATATCTGATTTGCTTTTCATCCGTAGGAGTGCCGTCTTCCCCGGTAAGATAATAACATCCCAACACCATATCTTGCCGCGGAGCCACAATCGGGTTTCCCGTGGCAGGTTTTAACAAGTTATTTACTGAAAGCATTAACTCGCGCGCTTCCTTTTGAGCTTCATCAGAAAGCGGCACGTGCACCGCCATTTGGTCTCCATCGAAGTCCGCGTTGAACGCCTCACAAACCAACGGATGCAATTGAATGGCCTCCCCTTCCACCAACACAGGGAAAAACGCCTGAATACCCAAGCGATGCAAGGTTGGCGCGCGGTTCAACATCACGACTCGGTCTTTTACAACATCTTCAAGAATTGCCCAAACTTCATCGATCTCCTGTTCGATCAGACGGGAGGCCCCTCTTACATTATACGCAAGTTCCCGCTCTAAAATTCCATTGATCACGAATGGCTTGAACAACTCCAATGCCATGCGTTTTGGCAAACCGCACTGGTAAAGTTTCAATGACGGCCCCACCACGATAACCGATCGTCCCGAATAATCCACGCGCTTTCCCAGCAAGTTCTGGCGGAATCTTCCCTGTTTTCCTTTGAGCATGTCTGCCAAGGATTTCAGCAAGCGGCGGCCGCCCGTAGTGGCATTGGTCATCGTTCCCTTGCGCATACTATTGTCAATCAAGGCGTCCACTGCTTCCTGCAACATGCGTTTCTCGTTTCGCACGATTACTTCAGGAGCTCCAATCTCCTGGAGATATTTCAAACGATTATTTCGGTTGATCACGCGCCGGTATAAATCATTCAAATCCGAAGAAGCGTATCGTCCCCCGTCTAACTGCACCATAGGACGCAAATCGGGAGGCAAGACGGGCAACACCGTAAGGAACATGGATTCCGGCCGAATTTTTGCCTCTGCCATGCCGCGAATCATCCGCAAGCGAATAAGAACTTTCTTGCGTTGCTGGGGTGTTACCCCAGCCAATTCTTCCTCAAGCTGCGCCATCATTTTTTTCAAATCCACCTCTTCAAATAATTTGCGCAACACCTCTCCTCCAGTGCCCGCTTCAAAAACTTCCCCGTAACGCAATGACAAATGCTGATATTCGGTCTCTCCCAAAATACGAAACCGATCTAAACCATTCAACTCCTGGCGCGCGCGATCTCTCGCTTCTTTCAAAGCTTCTTTTTCTTTGTCTTCTTTCCCTTTGCTTTTTTGTCGCCACTCCTGATCAATTTGTTCAAGAAGATTCTTTCTCGCTTCCTCATCCACCTTGGTTACGATGTACGCGGCAAAGTAAATAACCCGCTCCAAACTTTGCGCGGGGATATCAAGAACCAAGCCCATTCTCGAAGGCACTCCGCGCAAGAACCAAATATGAGAACATGGAGCGGCAAGCTTAATATGCCCCATGCGTTCCCGGCGGACAGATGCCTTTGTTACTTCCACTCCGCAGCGATCGCATACCACTCCTTTATAGCGTATCTTCCGATATTTACCGCAATAACATTCGTAATCCTTTTCCGGGCCGAAGATACGCTCGTCAAAAAGCCCGTCTTTTTCTGCGCGTTGCGTGCGATAGTTAATAGTTTCGGGCTTTGTTACTTCTCCATGAGACCACGCAAGAATATCGTCGGGAGAAGCAAGTTTGATGCGAATTGCTTCCAGATCTACAACTCTCATAGTAATAAAAATTTAAGAATTAAGATTATGATGCCGAGGAATCAGAGTTTTTCTCTCTATTCCTCTTTTTGTTGTTTACCCTTGATTTCGATATTCAAGGCCAAAGATCTCAATTCATTCAGTAAAAGATTAAAGGATGCGGGAAGGTTTGGCGTTTGGATCTGTTGCCCCCGCAGAATCGCTTCATACGTAGCGGCTCGACCCGGCACATCATCTGATTTAATCGTCAACATCTCCTGCAAGACGTGAGCGGCCCCATACCCTTCCAATGCCCATACCTCCATTTCTCCGAATCTTTGTCCTCCGAATTGCGCCTTCCCCCCTAATGGCTGTTGAGTAATTAAAGAGTAAGGTCCAATAGATCTCATGTGAATTTTATCCTCCACCATGTGGATAAGCTTCATCATATAGATATATCCCACCGTAACTTTCTGGGGAAAAGAAGTTCCATCGCGTCCATCGTAGAGGGTTACTTTTCCGTCTTCGGGCAAACCTGCTTTGCGAAGTTCTTCTTTGATATCCTCTTCTGTTGCTCCTGATAATCCTGGCGTCAGCGCGGCATATCCTAATGTGTGCGCCGCCCATCCCAAGTGCGTTTCCAGAATTTGTCCGATATTCATACGCGAAGCTACTCCCAATGGGTTCAATACCACATCCACCGGAGTTCCATCTTCCATGTGAGGCATATCAGCCAACGGTAACACACGAGAAATAACTCCCTTGTTTCCGTGACGTCCCGCAAGCTTATCTCCCGGTTGAACGCGGCGCAACTCTGCGATTTCCACATGGATGCGCTTCATTACTCCCGGTTCCAATTTGTGTCCGGCTTCTCTGGAAAATACGCGCACATTCACCACCCGACCTCTCTTTCCATGAGGCATCAAAAGCGAAGTGTCTTTCACGTCACGCGCTTTTTCGCCAAAGATCGCCCGGAGCAATCTTTCTTCCGCAGTTAAATCAGCTTCTCCTTTGGGAGAGATTTTTCCAACCAGAATGTCGTTCGGGCCAACTTCAGCTCCGATACGCACGATTCCCTCTTCGTCTAAATCTTTCAACTTTTCTTCGCTTACGTTCGGGATATCGGAAGTCGTAACTTCTGGCCCCAACTTTGTTTCGCGCACATCGCATACAAAATCCTCCAGGTGAATCGAAGTATAGATGTCGTCTCTCGCTACACGCTCTGACAGAATAATAGCATCTTCATAATTTCCTCCGCGCCAAGGGATAAATGCAACCAACAGGTTGGTTCCCAGCGCAAGACGGCCGTTATCAATTGCTCCGCCGTCTGCGATAACATCCCCTTTCTTTACGATTGCTCCCTTTTGCACAATAGGCCGCTGATGGAAACATGTATATTGGTTTGTTCGCACAAAGTTCCGCAAATCATAGCGATGCTCTTTTTTCAAACCGGATTTTTGAGGAGTATTTGACTTCATCACAATGTGGCTCGCATCCACTTCCTCTACTACTCCATCCTCTTCCGCCACAATTGCCAATCCGGAGTCTCGCGCCACGCGCCCCTCCAATCCTGTCCCTACCAACGGGGCCTGCGGACGAAGCAATGGAACTGCTTGCCGTTGCATATTCGATCCCATCAGCGCGCGGTTCGCATCGTCATTTCTCAAAAATGGGATCAGCCCGGTCGCAATAGAAATAAATTGCTGGGGCGACACATCCACAAAATTCACGCTCTCTCGAGGAGCAACTCCAGGATCTCCCTTCAAGCGGGCTTCCACGCGCTCATCTAAGATATTTCCCTTCTCGTCAATGCGGATTCCCGCCTGCGCGATTACATACTGCTCTTCCTCGTAGGCGGTTAAATATTCAACTTCTTTGCTCACGCGTCCGTTTTCAATTTTAAAATAAGGGGTTTCTAAAAATCCATAAGAGTTTACCCGAGCGTAAGAAGCCAAATGTCCTACCAGTCCGATATTCGGACCCTCCGGAGTTTCAATAGGACAAATTCTTCCGTAATGGCTTGGCTGCACGTCGCGGACTTCAAATCCCGCGCGCTCTCTGGTCAATCCTCCCGGGCCCGTGGCAGATACTCGGCGCTTATGTTCAAGCTCGGCCAATGGATTTTCGTTATCCATAAATTGCGTGATTTGCGAAGACGTAAAAAATTCTTTTACCACGGCCATCACTGGACGAGGGTTAATAAGCTGGCCCGGGGTAATAGTCGAAGGATCCAGCGTGGTCATGCGGTCTTTCACGATACGTTCCATGCGCATAAATCCAATTCGCATGCGGTTCTGGAGAAATTCCACGAATGTGCGCACGCGCCGGTTGCCCAAATGGTCAATTTGATCTGGTTCCGCTCCCGGTTTATTATTCAATCGAATGACTTCCTTTAATACCTCAACCACATCTTCAAGTTTCAAGATTCGGTCTTCAAAAGACATATCCACCCCTTCGTTGATTTTGGAAAATTTATCTTTCAATCCCGGAAGCCGCTGAAGAGTTTTCCACCGTCCTACGCGAGAAAGGTCATACCGCTCGAAGTTGAAAAACATATTATCAATGAGCTCGCGCGCTGTTTCTGGCGTTACATAATCTCCGGGACGCAGGCGGCGGTAAATTTCAACCAATCCTTCTCCTTGATTCTTACTTGTGTCTTTGCGAAGCGTTTCTTCGATAAATGACACGTCTCCCGTATCCACATCGCGAAAAAGTTCCCGAATTTGCTCATCTGATTCAACGCCAAAAGCCCGTAACAATGTTGTTGCCGCGGCTTTTCTCTTGCGATCAATGCGAACCGCAATAAATCCGGATGATTCCGTTTCAAATTCCAGCCATGCTCCGCGGTTTGGAATAATTTTTGCTCCGAAAATCTTTCTTCCTTGCGGAGCTTGCGCGGTAAAAAATGCTCCCGGCGAACGAATAAGCTGGGAAATAGCTACGCGTTCCACTCCATTGAGCACGAATGTTCCTCGCTCGGTCATTAATGGAAAATCGCAAAGATAGACTTCCTGCTCCTTTGCTTCCTTGGTTTTCAAGTTTACAAGACGAGTTTTCACACGCAAAGGCGCTTCAAACGAGTCGTCATTGCGCTTTGCCTCCATTTCGGTCGCGTAATTGGGTTCTCCGAGTTTATAATCTAAAAACCACAACTCAAACTCTTTCTTCGTATAATCTCGAATCGGCGAAATCTCTTTAAACAGCTCTTTTAAATATTTATCCCAAAATTCCTCCCAGCATCGCATCTCCAAATCAAGGAGATATGGCAATTCGAGAGAGAGTTTGGACTTATCAAAACTCTTAAGGGGAAGAGATGAAGAAGTCATACAAACAAAAGGACCCTTCTGGGGACGAAAGGTTACCTGTCAAGAGATACTTATTATTGAAATTCTGGGCAAATCAACGTTGATTATAGAAATGTTCTCCTTGCATAGAGATACGCAGGGAGATACAATCATACCATCTTCAAAATAGAACGCGCAAGGGCGTTGTTCCTATCCTAGCGCATCCCAAAAAATTGTCAATACATACCATTTAGAGAACGTTAGAGCGCGACTGGCGCAAGCCCCTCGCCGCGAGGTGATAAGGGGAGCGCCAGGAATTTTTCAGCAGAAACATATCCGTGTTCTCTAAACCTTGTATTTTACTGGTTTCATAATTCAAAGCATTGCTTATCACATGCCATTGCTTGTTTCTATATAGCGCTTTGCCGCCGGCGCAAGAAGAAAAGCGCTCCCCCCCCGATAATCGCCGCAAGAATCGGCAGACTGATGAATCCTAACATCATGGGAGACGGCAATTGGAATCCCTCCAACAAAACACGTGCACTCTTGGCCGGAGTTGGAGAGGGTGAAGGCGAGGATACAGGTTCCCCCGCAATTGGCTGAAGCTCATTGCCACTGGCTTTCTTCCCTGCGGAATCCGTACTCAAAGGAGCGATATAGTAAGATATTCCTTTTCCTACGCCGGGCACAACGATTTCATGTGTGGTTGTCAATCCTCCGTCAATCACTATAAAATCATAATCTCCGGGGGCAACGCCGTATTGTACCCATGAGTCAGCTTCTCTATTGGTTTCCCATGTTACTTTTATCTGGTCATCTGCAATCCACAGGGCAGAAGTATTGATCACCAATAAAGCACCCTCGTTTTTTGGTGTCGGAGTCGCTGAAGCAGAAACTGTTGGTGTCCTGGTAGGAGTTGGAGTTGATGCAATCGGAGTAGTCGAAGTCGGCCGCGGCGCGCTTGTTGCAGACGGAGAAGGCACAGGAATCGGGGTTTGAAGATCATATACTCCCTTGCCCGAAGCCCCGAGGTTCCATATATTCTGGTTATCTGAATTCCGAAGCACTGCGGAATCCGCATTAAACACAATGGTTGCCGTACCTGTTGCCTTGACGCGAAAAGTTACTGCCGCAATCTCTTGGATTCCGGAGAATCCTGGAGATGGTTCCCCGCCGGAAATCTGAATAAGCCCGTTTCTTACTTCTTTCTCCGCGAATAAAGTCATCACTGACCTGGACGTGTCCACTCCGGTTGCTTCCAACTGATCTTGCGGATATGAAAGGTATGCAGCCACCGCATTCACTTGCTCTCCCCCTGTATTCACCATAATTTTCATCTGGAACGTTTGCCCCGGATTGAATACGGCATTACCCGGTGTTACATACAACATCGCGCTTTGCGCGCGCGCGATAGAAACAATTCCACATGACCACACGCACGCGCTCAATAAGACAAGGATTCCGAAAGAAAGAAAACGCATACAATAATTACATAAGTTATATATCTCATTGTATCACAACCCAAGAACCTACGACAATTGTGAATTTCTCAAAGCTTTGTCCAATGGCTCAACATGATGCTAAAATCAAGAATCGAAATTTTTGCATCGCCATTCAGATCGCATGTCGAGACATCCTGTTTCCACCTAGACAAGAGCATGCTTAAATCGAACACATTTACTTTCCCATCATTGTTGCAATCGCCGCTCACCGATCCTCCTCCCCCTGGATTTGGAGTTGCCGTTGGCGTAGGCGCGGGAATATAATCTCCTCCTCCCCCTCCTCCGCCGCCTCCCCCTCCTCCGACGGAGGAAGAAGATACATCTTGTCCAGACGAAGCATCCACATTGAATTCAATTGGATAATCGCTCGCATTTGAATTGCCAGCCGCATCCTTGCACCGAATATAAAAATGGTAGCTATTGCCAGAACTTACCGCAACATCGGCGCGATGCAAAGTGGATCCTGTAACGGAGAATGCCCGCGACATAGAATCATACGAAACATCCGAACTTTCAGAATAACGACATGAAGCGTTTTCATCGGTTATAATTTCAAGAGAAGCGTCAGTCGAAGAACCAGACAGAGTACCCGAAGGGCTTCCACTGGAACGCGAAGGAGCAATCGTATCGAGCGACGGAGTTGGCGTGGGCGTTGCGGTCGGAGTAGATGTTGGTGTTGGAGTAGGCGTTGGACTATCTGTAGGCCCAGGCGTACCTGTTGGTGTGGGTGTCGCAGTCGGGGTCGGCGTGGGTGTAGGAGTAGGAGTTGGCGTAGGTGTCGGAGCCAAAGCAATGGAAAAATCAATCGGAAAATCACTTCCGTTTTTGTTGTCGAGCGCATCTGCGCATCGCACAAAATATGAATATGAATTCCCTTCAGACAGTCCGGTTATCTGAATTGAATGCAACGCTGTTCCGCTCCCGGAAAACGTATTTGTCATCGCGTCATAGCCTGTTCCCGCGCTTTCCGAATACTTGCATGTGGCCACTTCATCGGTCGTCAAAGAAAGTGTCGAGGAACTCGTGCCTGCCGACAACGTGCCCGATGGAGATCCACCGGAGCGCGAAGGAGCGATGCTGTCTAGCACAATATTGTCTGACACGATTATGGTGTTTTGGTTTGCGCTATTGTCCCGGCATTCATAATTGACAAATTTTGTCCCGTTTCCGCTCGTTAACGTCCATGCCTTGCTCGCGGCAAACGGCTCAAATGTTTCCGTGTCAAACACGCCATCATTCGAGTATCTTACATCTTTCACACCGCTTGCGTCCGTACAGCTAAGCGTGAGTGTAACCGAAGCGCTTGTCGCGGTCGAAGCCCCTCCATTGATACTGATTGAAGCCGCGGGAGCAGTTATGTCAGGAACAAAAAGCGTATAACTTCCCGCGCAATTCGCATGATTTGTCTTTGCGCATCCGCCCGAGGGCAAAGCATCCGTATCATCCCCGCGCAACGCAAGCACATTGGCAGTGTCGTACGTCACTTGAGCTATCCCAGCGGCTTTGACCTGAAATGTAATAACCGCCGCCAACGGACTGCTGCCACCCGTGCCCTGATTGCCAGGCGCGGGCTCTGCCTGCTGAAGTTGAATTCTTCCCGTTGTGTTATCGAAACTTTTCTCAATCGCATTGTAGTCAAAAACGCTCGAAGATGTATCAATGCTGATAACCGACAGCAAGGCGGGATCAAAATTAAGATACGCTTTCAATGAAGTAATATTGACCGTTGAAGGAACATACAAACTCACCATCAACGTGCTTCCCACAGCGACATCCCCGATTCCCGGTTCCAGAAAAAATTCCGCAGAATTTGCTCCCGGCGCTACCGCCGCAGTTAAGAATTGGGGCGAAACTCGAAACGTAGCCGCAAAATAATTCAAACGAGCCAAGAATGAATCTCCGAGTATCCATCCGGAAGCAATCGCGCCTGCCGCAACAACGGCAACAACAAGCGCATCGAATTTACATAGTCGAACATTCATAGGATTTCTTGGAATTATATTCGTCACTCAATCTGCCCTCACAAACCAAGTTGCGCGATATATGCTCTTGTTCCTGATCCAAAATATCCCGTTCCTTTCATCAGCCCAAGCGGATACAGAATTGCGCCTGCATACGCTTCTTGAAAACGAACCACGGCGGCCGATGTTAACAATCCGAAGTAATCTGTTTCATTCCCGGGAGAACCCGCGCCCGCGCCCGCCACCAGAAATCCTTGAGAATTCAAAAATTGCTGAAGAGCTTCCACGTCAGCTCCCATGTTTCCTATCTGAAGATTGCGAGTAAACGATGAGAAACCGCCCGGTGTTTCCCCGTCTGTAATTGCAATTGTTGTTTGGACATTTCCATTGGAAAGCACATTTTCATCGGTTGCATTTAAGACAATTGATCCCGGGGCCATTGAAACCGCGGCTGTTCCCGGACGAACCGTACGGAAGGTAATTTTTGCAACCCGAACCTTGTCTCCTGAAATTCCAGGCAAGGGCGCTGAACCCTGGAGATTAATCCTTGCCAAAGAACCGGACTCTTTCACATGAGTGGTATCCCACCAATAAGGAAACTCGCTTGAAACAGTATCAATGCCAGCTACCGACAGCATCGTTGGATCATACGTCAAAGATGTTTGGAATGAGGTAACTGGCATACCCGTATTCAGCAGGAAATCCACCGCCACAAGCTGATTCATTTTTCCTGACACCGATTGAGGCACGAGAGAAAACATCGCGCTTCCATTATTCCCGCGCGTAGACATCATGCCAGGGGCGTATGTTTGCGCCGCAGCCACAACAGGAATGCCGGCGACTGTCAGAGCCAAACTGCTGAATATTGCGATTATTTTTTTCTTCATAGAAACTTCGTTTTTATTTCTTATAATACGCGCATCTTCCGATATTTCGCATCCTCCCGCCTATCTACCTCGACCAGTTCGCCATCATCTTGTTCACATCATAGATGTCAACCTTGCTGTCCGGCAGTCCTCCTGGGCCGTTGACATCT
>MHTV01000011.1 GCA_001823215.1 Candidatus Wildermuthbacteria bacterium RIFCSPHIGHO2_02_FULL_45_25
AACGAGCATAACAAAAAGCCGCCGGTGTTTTCCTGCGGCTGCACACGAATGCTATTGTGCAGTGGGTCTTATGTTGTTGATGTAAAAACCCACCGCCTTGATACAAAATTCAATATGCCAAATCTAACATCCGTTGAAAGATTGTCTCGTTTCTACGAAGAGGATGTAAACTATTTTACGCTTTTGAAAATTGATTATAAAACCAACGGCACGCGGGCGGAAATAGCTAAAGTAACTTTTGCCCCGATTGAGTTTTTTGATTGGGATTGTTTAACTATTGGCGCGCTTGGTTGGGGTCAAATTCAAATCGCAAACGCGAATGTGGTAAAAATAGTGCCAAAAAACAGCAGAAAAAAATGGATGCTGGAATTATGCGATACTATGCTTGAATTTTATCCGAAAGAAATCGGCAAAATTGGCGAGCGCATTGAACACTTCAAGAACATAAGAAACGTTTGGGAAAAGAAATCTGACTAATTTTAGGGAACTCAATAAATGTAGAATTTAAACCTTGATTCTCTTGACATTTCTTGTAATATGATTTGAGTAGAAGACGTGATTAGGGGGCTTACATCGTACATTCCCAACCAAAGAATAGGAGGACAGCGAAATGAATGATCGAAACTTCCGAAAAATGCTGGAGGCCAAATGGGCTTGCGAAAATTTCGTTTGCGTCGGACTTGACAGCGAGTTTGGCAAAATTCCCGAGTCTGCACGCAGAAGTGGCAACGAGTGCGATGTAAGCGTCGCTAACACCGTCGTCGCGTTCAACCGCGCAATCGTGGAAGCGACGAAGGACATCGTATGCGCCTACAAGCTGAACGCCGCGTTTTACGAGGCGCACGGTGACGAAGGCATCGGTGCTTTGCAACGAACCATTGCGGACATCCACGCCATCGCGCCGGACGTTCCAGTGATTTTCGACGCGAAGCGCGGCGATATCGGCACCACCAACGCGGGTTATGCGGATGCGGTGTTCGGCTTTCTGGATGCGGATGCAATTACAGTGAGTCCATATCTCGGAGGCGAAGCACTTCAGCCATTTCTTGCACGGGCGGAGAAGGGCATCATCGTGCTTTGCCGGACTTCCAATCCGGGTGCGGGCGAGTTTCAGAACTTGTCCGTGAACGGCGGCGAACCGCTCTATCTCTTCGTCGCGCGTCGCGTGGCAAGCGAGTGGAACAAGAACGGAAACTGCGCACTCGTCGTCGGCGCAACATATCCTGACGAACTCCGCGAAGTCCGCAGACTTGTCGGCGATATGCCGATTCTTATTCCGGGCATCGGCGCGCAAGGCGGCGACATAGAGAAAATCATCTCGGCAGGCAAGAACAGCCGCAGACAGGGCATGATCGTGAACTCCTCGCGCGGCATCATCTTCGCCTCGAAAGGCGCGGACTTCGCGGAAACGGCTCGCCGCGAGACAGAGAAGCTCCGCGACTTGATCAACCAGTACCGGTAGAAAGGAGGTGAAACCATGAACGAGCAAGAAGTTTTGCAAGTCCTCGGCAAGGTCGGAGCGGTCATCCATGGTCATTTCGTCTATAGGTCCGGCAAGCATGGCCCGGAGTATGTCAACAAAGATGCAGTTTATCCGCACACCGCGGAAACGTCCCGCCTCTGTCGCGCAATCGCCGAACTGTTCGCGAGCGACAATGTGCAAGTGGTCATCGCTCCGGCAATCGGCGGAGTGATTCTCTCGCAGTGGGCGGCGCATCATCTCACCAAGATGAACGGCTATGAAGTGTTCGGTGTTTACGCCGAGAAGTCCGAAGGTGGAGATACCTTCGTCATCAAGCGTGGCTACGACAAACTTATCTGTGGCAAGAACGTTTTGGTGGTGGAAGATGTTCTCACTACCGGCGGATCCGCCAAGAAGGTGATTGAAGCCACGCGAGCAAAGGGCGGCAACGTCGTCGGTCTCGGTGTTTTGTGCAACCGCGGAGGAATCACGCCGCAAGATGTGGCCGATGTTCCGAAATTAATCTCACTTGTGAATATGCGGCTGGTTGCGTGGGACGAGTCGGATTGTCCACTTTGCAAGCAGAACGTTCCGGTTAATACGGATGTCGGCAAAGGGCGCGAGTTCCTCGCGCGCAGATAGAAATGAATTCCCATGGTTTGCTATCGCAAGATAGCAAACCCTTTTTCTTTTTGTATAAATTTCAAAGAGCAAATGATTGCGAAAACAAATAAAAAATTGCTGAAAGTATTTGTTTTCAAGACTGTCGGCACAGAATTCGCGCAAGAAACTAATGCGCGCTGCAGTTGGGATTTTTGTTTTCAAACTGCGAGGAATCCCATGTTGAAATATCCGGTTCTTTTACGAAAAATTGGAGGATCTTCTCTCCTCGTATTCCGGATTTTATTTTATGCTTTGCCACAACTTTTATCGTGTGTAGTCCTGGTTTTTTAAATTGGTATTCCATTCTTCCATTTTGGGCAATATCGGCTTGGCAGATCGTTTGTTTATCGGATGTCCACGTTACGAAGTAATTGCCGTTTTTACAACCTAATGCGTTACAGTTATCTCCGGTCTCGGGATCGGTAAAATCCAGTTCGAGGGTAGTGCCTTGCCCGAGAATCCAATAAGGATTTTGGTAGCTGTTCAAAAAGAGTTCAAGATTGCGTTCTTGCGGAAGTTCAATAAATTCTTTTTCATGCCACACGTTTGCGTAAAATCCATCGGTAACAATCAGCCGATAATCAACTTTTTCCATGGATGTGTGAATGTCATCGAGATTTTGAAAGACGCTGCCGCTTGCGCCTTCGCCGAAGCTATATGCTTCCCATTTCGCGGGGGATAACTTTCTTTCTAATACATAGCCAAGATTGTTTCTATTGTCGCTTTCCGTTTTCCATTCAATGGTAAATCCGTTTTGGGTTATCTCATTTACGATTGAATTGCTTGGTCGTTTGCGAAAGAGAATAATTTTTGGGCCGGAAGCCGGCCGTGTGAGCGATTTTACTATTGTCTTACCTACAGAAAATCTTATAGCAGAGACATTCGGAGAAATTTTTGCGATTATGATATCTGTATAGCCGCTTTCTCCCACCGCAAGTTCTTCGTCTTTCAAAGGATAGGAAATATCATCAACGGATCGGAATACTGATGTATAGAAGGTTGAACGTTGTCCATTATCATAAACAATCTCAAGTTTATACAAGGACTGTGCAGTCAAAAATTTATCAATAGCAGATTTCATAGCTATTGGCGCATCTTCAAAGAACGCGGGAGTCAGTGTTTCTTCAAACGTATAGCCGTCTTGATGCCTGGTGAGTTTTCCACTGAACAGGAGGTAGAAACTCTCAACATTGTAAGGATTTGCGTGTTCTGATTGACCATTCGCGACAGCAGAGTTGATCGGGCTTGGTGTGGTTTGCGCGGGTGAAACTTGGGGCGCGGGAACCCTCGCGGGTAATTGTTTTTCCCAATAGTAAAATCCTACGCCACCTGCCGCGCAGACGATAACGAGAAGTATTGCAATCAGAAAGAGTTTGAGATTGCGGTTCGTCATTAAGATAATATAACAGATTCTGCAGGTGTCGCATAGAAACCGAAACATATTGAATTTCTCTTGGATTCTGCAATACTGTAATAATGCCTCCAAAGAAACCAGTTTTGAATTTCAAAAGTAAGCTGACGGAACCCTCGGAGCAGTTTTTAGACGGGCTGTTAAGCAGGGCGTATGATTTTGCCCAGCATTTGGATAATCAGACAAGTATTTTGGTGGGAGTGAGTTCCGCGATTTTTGTATTCTCTTTATCACTGGTTGTGGAGCAACAGGGGAGCTTTCCATTTTTAATTCTTGGAATATTTGCCGGATGCGCGGCTCTGGTGGGGCTGTTTGCGGTGCATCCTCCCAAGTTTATGCGAAAGCGCGGACAGGAAGAAAGTTTGATGTACAACAAAAGTATTGCCGGTTTTGCTTCTTCCTCTGAATACGGAGAGGCGTTAGAAAAAATTGTGGACGATAAGCGCGCGGTGATCCATGAGTATGCCAAAGAAATTTATAATGTTTCCAAATTTTATTATCGTCCCAAACGCAAGCTTTTTCATCTTTCGCGCAATATTCTTCTCATCGGAATTATCGTAAGTCTTTTTGTGTTTCTCTTGAGCGTATTGCTCATGTAGTCTTTCATGCGAATTCGACTTTTGCCATTTATCCTTTTTTGTATTGGTTTTTCGATCCTGCTGATTGGCGAGGGATTTTTGTTGTTTCAATCTTTCCACATATCTTCCGAGGAAAATGATCTTCCGACGAGAAGCCCTGTTGCAACTCCTTCTGTATCTTCTGCGTCTGCGGATTTTTCGTTAGCGGCTCGATCCGTGCGATTGCAAAATGGCCAAGTTCCGGACTTTTATGTCTTGAATGGATACGAAATTACTCCTGCCGCGGAAGGCATGAAGCGTATTCGTTTTATGGCGCAAAGCCCTGACGGACGGCTGTTTCTTACGGATATGTATGACTTGTCGGATAACTCGAAAGGAAGTGTGTATATTTTGGACGACTGGAATGAACAAACAAAAAAATTTGGAACGAGGCATGTCTATCTGACAAATCTTCGCAACCCAAACAGTATTGCGTTTTATCGCGATCAGCAGGGTGTGGATTGGTTGTATCTTGCGTTAACAGATAAACTTGTTCGCTATCGGTATGCTGCCAGAGAGACAGAGCCGACTTCTGCTCCGAAAACAATCGCGACGTTTCCAGATTATGGCTTGAGTTATAAATACGGAGGATGGCATTTAACGCGCACGGTCGCTTCCCACGGAGATAAAATATATGTTTCGGTGGGAAGCAGTTGTAATGCGTGCGAGGAACGGTCTGACGAATGGCAGAGAGCGTCAATTCTTCAAATGAATCCGGACGGAACCGGGCAAAAAGTGTATGCTTCGGGGTTGCGGAATGCCGTGGGCATTAAGTGGGTAGGAGAAACATTGTTTGCGACTGAAATGGGATCTGATCACTTGGGAAATGACAAACCCGCAGACAAGCTCTATGAAATTAAGGAAGGCGTACACTATGGCTGGCCCTATTGCTATGAGTCGTTGGGGCATGTGTTTGAGGATACGACAATCGCATGGAAGCAAAAGAATGTAGATTGCGAAGATGTGCCGCGTTCGTATGCGGCATTTGACGCGCATTCAGCTCCTTTGGGCTTGGAATACTTTAACAAAGAAGGAACAGACGAGCGATTGAAAGACGCTTTCCTTGTTGGGTTGCATGGTTCTGGCGTGGTGAGCATTGGAAACGGATACCGTATTGTCAGAGTGAATTCCAAGGGGTTTGTGCAAGAAGTTGTTGCGGGATTTCTTAAAAATGAAACGCGTATTGGGAGACCAGTGGATATCTTGCAAAACGACGCAAATTCTTTTTTCTTTACCGATGACTTTGCGGGAGTGCTCTATTATGTTGGAAGGTCTCAATGAGACAAGAGAGATTGATATTGAACGAATTACGCTCATGCTTTAGAGGAGAACGCGCAAGATCGAATTGTGATACCATTCGTTCGGATCAAAGCTCCAGCCGTAACTTACGGGAGCTGTCAGGAGAAAACCGGCAACAAGCACAGAAGCGATAATACAAAGCGACAAGAGGATGCGCTGTTTGGGAATAAACCGCGAAATGAGCCAAGAACCAATATATCCAGCGAGCAGGAGAGAGAACAGAAGCGGGAAGAAATAGTGATAGAGGAAAAGCGGGCGGTCAATGGGAGTAAAGGGCAGAAAACTTGCCGCCCAGCTGGCAAGCAAGAGAAAGAGGGTTGGAGCAGAAATATCGCGCGGCTTTCGCGTAATGATTTTCAGCGCAAGAAGAACTGCTCCCGCGAAAACAGCAAAAATACCAAGAAACCAAGTCGCCGGGTTGCCGACAAGCCAAATCTGGCGATTGCCTTTCCACCACTCAATCTTTTGCTGAAGCTCTCGCACTTCTTGTGAGATTTCGGTAAAACGCTGTGGATCTGATTGAATCTCAAGAGTCAACTCTTGTAGCCGTTGTAGTGTTTGTTCTTTTTCTTGTTCTGGCACTACGCGGTTCCAGTAATAAATGGGTTTTTGATTGAATGGCCACTGGTTCCATCTGCTCGCGTATGGATGCTGTGTCGAAATTGATTTGTTATAAGAATACATTGCTTTGTTGAGCAGGATGACTTTTTCGATAAAGGGCTTCTCGCGAAAACCCTGTTCCAGATATGCGTCTCCGGGACCCGGCTTGGTAAGCAATGCGAAGTGAATGGTAAATCCAAAGGCATACACCATAAGAGACGCAAGAAGAATGAGAGCGCTTTTTGCAAAAAGCAGATGAAACGATTTGTCTTTCCAGAAGCTTCGCCAGAGGAGCAATCCAAGAGGAACTATCATTGCAAGCGCTGTCCATTTGATGGAATAGCTTATGCCAAACAAGAATCCGGTGGCGAGCAGAAGAAAGAATTTTGTTTTGATGGATGAAGCGCGTTCTTGCAAGAGGAACATCCATACGGACGCAAACCCGAAAAACAATAGCGGAATATCGAGGAATGCAAAGCGGGATTGTACCAGCAAAGCGTTATCAAAAACAATGAGCAGACCGGCTATGAAGGCGGCAATTTGAGATTTGGTCAGCTCGCGCATGAGGAGATAGCAGAGGATCGGCAAGAATATGCCAATGAGGAGAGGAAAAACGCGAAGGAAAAAAAGATCGCGCGCGTTGTATGTCTGGCCAATGGTGGTGAGATCTTCGGGTAACTGGATTGCACCGAGTTTTGCTGTGGCTACAATAAACAATTTACCCAGAGGAGGATGGATGTCGAAGTGATTTTCTCCTGTTACATACGAGCGCACAAACGTGCCAAAGTGAACTTCGTCAAACACCACTTCGCGGGGAAGATTGAAAGAAATCAGATGAACCAAGAGGGAAATGCCAAGCAGAATAAGGATGTATTTATCGTTGACAATTTTCTTGCCCCAAGCGGATAAGAGGTATCGAAAACTCTTCATAATACCCTCGTTATAGCATACTGAAGAGAGATTTCAACCTTGCGCTTTATAGGATTTTTGATAGGATAGTTGAGAATAGAAGGGGATGCTGCGGGCCGTTAGCTTAGTGGTAGAGCGCCTCATTTGCAATGAGGAGGTCGGGAGTTCGAATCTCCCACGGTCCACCATTTCAGATTTGCCGAAGAAGTTGCCTAGAGGTTACTTTGCGCGCGATTACCAAAATTGAATCGGGCGCAATGCCCGATTCTCGTATTGAAACTGTGAGAAAAATTGCGACGGCATTGGGCGTTAAGGTGGCCGATCTATTTAAATAATTATGAACTGGATTTTTCTATCACTCCTTGCTCCACTATTCTGGGCTTCGTCCAATTTCGTGGACAAATACATTCTTGGAAAATACACAAAAAGTATTTTTGATTTTGTTTTTTTCTCAACAATTACAAGCTGGATTTTTTTCGCCGCAATTTTTCTCTTTGTTGGAGCGCCGGAGCTAAGTCTGTATTCCTTGATACCGATTACTACTGGCATGGCACTCATCTATTCGTATGGATTTTATGGGAAAGCGCTAGAGCAGGGCGACGCTTCGGCGCACGTCATTCTTTTCAAACTCATTCCTGTAATCACAGTAATCCTTGCCTTCGCTTTTTTGGGCCAAACACTTTCTTTAAACGAACTTCTCGGTTTTGTGATTGTTTTGGCTGGCGCAATTATAGTTTCTTTTGAAAAAAGCAAAGGTATTTTTATTAAAGGTTTTGGAATGATCATGATTGCAATTCTTATGTGGTCGGTAGTGATTTTGGTTACAGATTACGGGCTTACAAAAATGTCATTTTGGGACTATTTCATGCTCGATAACTTGGGTTCTGCATTGGCCGGGCTAGCCATGTTTATTATTCCATCAATACGAAAGCAAGTGATTGAAGGCATAAAAACGGCGCGAGTTGCGAAATACGTTTGGTTCTCTTGGAATAATGCTTTAGACTTCTTTGGTCAAATGAGCATCAAAAAAGCCTTTGCAATCGCGCCGTCCGCCGGCTTGATAACGGTTGTTATGCAAGTGCAATCTTTCTATGCGATTTTGATTGGCATCCTGCTTACACTTTTAATTCCCAGTATTATCAAAGAGGATATTTCTGCGCCCGCATTGATTAAAAAATTTGTTGGCGCGACGGTTATGTTTTTGGGCGTTTATATTTTGTTAGTATAAGACTATGAACATACTAATTTTTGGCGACAGTATAACTTGGGGCGCATACGATCCAGAGCAAGGCGGCTGGGCTACTCGTCTGCGAAATTATTTTGAGGCAAAAGATAATGACACTGATGTTTACAATCTTGGTATTTCCGGCGATACCACGGCCGACTTGCTCAACCGGATTGAGATTGAAGCGAAATCACGCGAGCCGAATTTGATAATTTTCGCTATCGGAATCAATGATGCTCAATTTATCCACTCTACAAACGGCTTGCGCGTTTCGCTTGATGAATTTCAGCAAAATCTCACAAAACTTCTTTCTATCGCCAAGAAATTCACTGGCAAAATTGTTTTCGTTGGTTTAACAAAAGTGGACGAATCAAAAACTACCCCTATTCCGTGGAATACCAATAAATCGTATACCAACGAAAACATTAAACGACTTGATACCGTGATAGAGAAGTTTTGCGAGGAGAACAAGCTGAAATTTATCTCAATGGATAGCGTCGTTGGGAACGGCGACCTTATTGACGGACTTCATCCAAACACCAAATGGCACATCAAGATTTTTAATCGGATAAAGTCCGAGGTAGAATTAATAATATAGCCATCGGATTTTTTCGCCAAAATGCCAGAAGCGAGGACGCGGCGAAAAGGGAAAGTGTGGGGGGAATTCCGCCGCGCCAGATCCGAAGCGAGCCCCGCCATCCTGCTCGTTCAGAGCAGAACACCACAAAAAGTTTTCTTTTCCTTATTAAGTGGAAAATAGCGAAGTTACAACTTCGCTATTTTGATTACGCTAAAGTAGAAGTTTTGGATTGATTGTTCGACCGCCTGATTTTATTGTGGTATACATAGTATGCAATCAATGCGGCAGTTTACTATTG
>MHTV01000012.1 GCA_001823215.1 Candidatus Wildermuthbacteria bacterium RIFCSPHIGHO2_02_FULL_45_25
AAGGCGAACTCATTGACGCCGTGGAGAAGGTTACCTTTTCCGAGGTGGTCGAGTTGGCCCATGAATTGTTCGGTCCGAAGGGGTGCATGAAGTTTATCCGCCTCTTGTGATGCAAGAAAAGGAGGGAAGATTAAGGGGCAACGCTTCGCGTTGCCCCGTTCTTTTGATTTGCCAAAAAGTGGTTTTGTTTGTACGATTGGCTTATGATTTTGAATTCCCAAACCAGCGCATATAATGCTTTGAGAACGTGGATATTTTTCTGCTGAAAAATTCCTTGTGCTCGCGCCAGTCGCGCTCCCAACGTTCTCAAAGCATTATATGCGCTGGTTTGGGAATTCAAAGTGTATGAAAACGCAAAAACGCATATATCTTGATTACGCGGCAAGCGCGCCTTTAGACAAAAAAGCACTGGAAGCGATGATGCCTTATCTCACAAGAGAATTCGGCAATCCTTCTTCTCTGCATTCTTTTGGACAAGAAGCGCGCGCCGCTATCGAACACGCGAGAGAACAGCTCGCGCGGTTTTTGCATTGCAAGGCAGCCGAGATTATTTTTACGGGTGGCGCGACAGAAGCAAATAACTTGGTAATCAAAGGAGTTCTGGAGCATGCAAAAAGTAACACCGATACGTTGCCTCATATCGTGGTTTCGGGCATGGAGCATGAATCGGTGCTGGAACCTGCGGAACATCTGCGAAAGCAAGGATTGGCGGAAGTTGCGTATGTGAAACCTGGCAAAGACGGCATTATGCGAGTAAAAGATATTGAAAAAGCGCTCCAGAAAAATACGGTGTTGGTTTCGGTGATGTACGCAAACAGCGAGATCGGAACAATTCAGCCCATCAAGGAAATTGCGGAAGCGATCAGAAATGCTGAACTGGCATTTGGGCGCCGCGTGTTTTTTCATACGGACGCCGTTCAGGCCGCAAATTATTTGAGTTGTGATGTGGAGAAGCTGGATGTGGATTTGCTTACGCTAAGTAGCCATAAAATCTACGGGCCCAAAGGAATTGGCGCTTTATACGTTCGAGAAGGAGTTTCTCTTTCTGCTGTGATTGAAGGTGGAGGTCAGGAATTTCAGATGCGCTCTGGCACGGAACATGTTGCAGGAATTGTGGGATTTGGCGCCGCAGTTCAGCAGATTAATCCCAAATCGCATGATCGAATAAAAAAACTACGAGATAATCTTCTGGTCGCGATTCAACAATCTGTTCCTGACACAGTGGTAACTGGCTCTTTGGAAAAACGTTTACCAAATAATCTTCATGTGCGATTCAAGGGAGTTGAGGGGCGAGATGTGGTAATGCGATTGGACCAAGCAGGTTTTGCGGTTTCAACGGGATCAGCGTGTTCTGAAAAAACACAGGAACCATCTCATGTGCTGATATCTTTAGGGATACAACCCAAAGACGCTCTTTCTTCGGTGCGCGTAAGTCTGGGTAAATCCACTACGCAGAAAGATATACAGGCGTTTGCGCGGGCGCTTTCTTTGCAGGTTGCGGCGCTTGGAGAGAAAGGGCTATAATAGATGTAAGCAATCTAAGCAGGAGCTATTTTTTCGATGGAATTTATCGAGGAATTTTTACATAAAGACTGCGCATCCGAGCATGGAATCACAACGCCAGATCCCGCTTTTCATCCAAATGCCGCAAAAAAGCATCTTTTTTCGTTTCTGAAGATTGCGGCAGTCGGCTTATGCTTTTTGTCTATTGGATTGGGACTTGCGGCAGGAGGTGTATGGTACATGTATGAACGATTACGAAAAGAATTTGAAGTTACGCTTGAGGAAGAATTGAACAAAATTTATGCGGCGCTTCCCGCAGAATCCGTCGAAAGAATTATCGAAAAAACAGAACGCGTTGTGGAAAAAGAATATATCCCGCAGACAAGCCAGGAGGATCAAGTCATTGCAGTAGTGGAAAAAGTGTCCCCGGCGGTCGTGAGCATTTTGTCGTCTAAAAATCAGAAGGGGGTAAGCCAGGAAGGAGGCAAGGGTTCTGGATTTTTTGTTTCCGCAGACGGGTTGTTGATTACAAACAAGCATGTGGTGTTAGACAAAGAAGCTGTTTACACGGTTGTTACGAAAGACGGAAGTTCGTATGAAACAACGGTTTTAGCTCGAGATCCTGTTCAGGATATCGCGGTGTTGAAGGTGGATACAAAAGCAAAACCGGTTTCTTTCATCGAATTTGGAGATGTGAACGTTCTCGGGATAGGACAAAGCGTTATTACCATAGGAAATGCGCTCGGCGAGTTCCGCAATACAGTATCCCTTGGAGTTGTTTCGGGTTTGGGTAGGACAATCACCGCGTCCGATAATCATGGCTTTATCGAGACCATCGAAGATGTGATTCAAACAGATGCCGCAATCAACCGGGGAAATTCGGGAGGGCCTTTGTTGAATTTGTCTGGCAAAGTCATTGGAGTAAATACAGCCACAGTTATTGGAGCTCAAAGCATTGGCTTTGCTATTCCTTCCGATCGGGCCGCTCGCGATCTTGCCCAGGTACAAGTAACCGGGAATATTACATACGCTTCCCTCGTGGAACGATATATGACTATTACTCCAGAAGTGCAGAAGGAAAAAGGTCTTTCAGTGAACTATGGGGCGCTTGTCTTGGAAGGCAAAAAAGAATCTGCGGCGCAGACAGAAAGCGCATCTCCGGCAGTGGAATTGCGCAACGGGGATATTCTTCTGGAAATTGACGGGAAGCGGCTCGATGAAGCATACTCCCTTTCAGATGCGTTAGAAAGCAAAAAACCGGGAGAAGGAGTGATTACGCGATTCTTGCGCGACGGGAAAGAACATCTGGTATTTGTTCTTTTGGGAGTGCAAACTGGATAGGCCATAATTTACGGTACGATACAGAGAATGAGTAACATATTAGGTTTTGAGAACACGGATATGTTTCTGCTGAAACATTCCTGGTGCTCCCCCCTTCCACCTTGCGGTGAGGGGCTCGCGCCAGTCGCGCTCCCAACGTTCTCAAAACCTAATATGTTACTCGTTGCATAATAATAGTTGCAATCTATAAAACTTGTGTTATAATTTCTTTATATGATACACGGACCAGGAAATTTTACTCATAAGGCCCAAGAGGCCATCTTGCAAGCTCAAAATCTCGCGCAGGAGCGCGGCCAACAGCAAGTGGATACCCTTCATTTGCTCTACGTCTTAGTTTCTCAAGAGGAAAGCGTGATCTCTACGATTCTGCAAAAGTTAGGGGCGGATATAGATGGCTTAAAACGCAAGGTAGAATATGCGTTAGATCGCTTGCCAGTAACAGGCGCGGTGAGTCCGTTTGGCCAATTTTATCTTACCCAGGATTTGGCCAAAGTATTAGAGCGCGCGCGGCAGGAATCAATGAAAATGGGAGATGAATATATTTCTGTAGAGCATTTACTGTTAGCGTTGCTTGATACAGAATCCAAAGCAAAAGAAATTTTACAACGCACGAATATTATGCCAGCTGGCGAAGGGGAAGCGGCGACTTTGGAATTCGGGCATTTAGATTATGAAAGTGTGCTGCGAATGCTCGCGCAAATAAGGGGCGGAGCTCGCATTACCGATCCCTCTCCGGAATCCAAATATCAGGTGATTGAAAAATACGCTCGCAACCTGACACGGCTGGCGCAGCAAGGGAAATTGGATCCGGTGATTGGCCGGGAAAATGAAATTCGCCGGCTCATGCAGGTGTTATCCCGTCGCACAAAGAATAATCCGGTGCTTATTGGGGAGGCGGGTGTCGGAAAAACTGCGGTTGTGGAGGGACTTGCTCAAAAAATTGTGCGCGCGGAAGTTCCGGAAAGCTTGCGGGATAAAGAAATTATCGGGCTGGATTTGGGCGCATTAGTCGCTGGCACGAAATATCGCGGTGAATTTGAAGACAGAATTAAGGCGCTCTTGAAAGAACTGGATCGCGCGGGCGGCAAATACCTCATGTTTATTGATGAATTGCATACGCTTGTGGGAGCAGGCGCTGCGGAAGGCGCGATTGACGCTTCCAATCTGTTAAAGCCGGCGCTCGCGAGAGGTGAATTGCGCACGATTGGAGCGACTACGCTCAAGGAATATCAAAAACATATCGAGAAAGATCCCGCGCTTGAGAGGCGTTTCCAGCCGATTTATGTGGCAGAGCCATCCATTGAAGACGCCATTCTTATTCTGCGCGGAATTAAGGATAAATATGAATTGCATCATGGCGTCAAAATTAAAGATTCTGCCTTGGTATCTGCCGTGAATTTGTCTGCGAGATATATTTCCGATCGCTTCCTTCCCGACAAGGCAGTTGATTTAATGGATGAGGCCATGAGCTCTTTGCGTTTGGATATGGAGTCAGAACCCGCGGAGTTAGAGCAGTTGAAGCGAGAAATCCAAAAATTTGAAATCCAGCGAGAAGCGTTTCAGGGAGAAAAAAAAGAACAGAAGAAGTTGAAAGGAATTCAGCGTTCTCTTGCTGACTTGAAAGAAAAGGCAAATGCAATTGAGATAAAATGGCAAGCCGAAAAAGAAGTTGTGAATAAAATTAAAGAGCTTAAAAAAGATATTGAAAAAAATCGTTTTCAAATCGAAAAAGAGCAGTCTGCGGGAAATCTTCAATTGGTTGCGGAATTAAAGTACGGCACAATGCCCGATCTCTTAAAGAAGTTGCGCGCGGAAGAGCGTCGGCTTTCAAGGTTTCAGAAAAGTCATCCGTTTTTGAAAGAAGAAGTGGGAGATGAAGACGTGGCTGGCGTGATTTCCCGTTGGACGGGGATCCCGGCTACCCGTTTATTGGAAGAGGAAGCAAAGAAATTGGAGAAAATGGAGGATGTATTGAGAAAGCGCGTGGTGGGACAGGAAGAGGCAATTCGGGCGGTATCTCACGCGATCCGCCGGAGCCGTGCCGGTTTATCGGAAGAAAATCGGCCGTTGGGATCCTTTATCTTTTTGGGCCCCACGGGAGTTGGAAAAACTGAAACAGCGAAAGCATTGGCAGGGTTCCTTTTTAACGACGAGAACGCTCTTATACGGCTTGATATGTCAGAGTATATGGAACGTCATACGGTTTCCCGAATGGTTGGTTCTCCTCCGGGATATGTGGGATATGAAGAAGGAGGACAGTTTACCGAAAAGATTCGAAGGAGACCATATAGCGTGATATTGTTAGACGAAATCGAAAAGGCGCATCCGGAAGTGTTTAATATGCTTCTGCAGATTTTGGAAGATGGCCGCCTGACAGATGCCAAAGGGAGAGTCGCCTCTTTCAAGAATGCGATTATCATTATGACTTCAAACATCGGATCGCAGTTTATCGCGGAGATGACTCCGATTGGTTTTATGTCTTCCCGCAAAGATGACAAAGAGAAGGAAAAGAAAGCGGATGTGCACCGCCGCGTGATGTCAGCTTTGAGGGAGCAATTCCGTCCGGAGTTTCTCAATCGCGTGGACGAGATCGTGATCTTCAATTATCTTGGCCGGGAGGAAATCAAAAAAATTGTGGAGCTGGAAATTAGCAAGGTGGCGCATCGGCTGGCTGAAAAAGAAATTCAAATTCAGGTAACAGATGAAGCTAAAGAACTTCTTGCGCGCAAAGGATTTGATCCAAGTCTTGGCGCTCGTCCGCTCCGGCGCGTTATTCAGCATTTGGTGCTTAATCCTTTAGCCGTGCGCGTGGTGGCAGGCGATATCAAAGCGGGAGAACGTATCATGATTGACGCTCGAGAAGAAGCAATCGTTATCAAAAGCGCGAAAGAACTCGTTGAAGAACGCAAATCGCGCCGTTCTTCGAAAATAGAAGCAGTTGTATAAATCTCATTTGTTTGCGAGCCCATCTGTTATGGCACGATCCCTTCGGCAGGTTCTTATGATTATTGGGGTATTTGGAGCGGGCGCGCTTGGAGGGATATGGTCGCAATCCCTGTTTTTGCCTTATCTTGCTTCTCAAGAATTTTCCAGAGATTGGCAATTTATAAAGGATTGGAGTTCGAGAACCACTGTTGTGAGAGAAGTTCACGAAATTATAATTACGGAACCCGCCGCTTTGGAGCGTGCGGTAGAAAATACACAAAAGACAACTGTTCTCGTGGAAGCAGTCCAAGGGCAAAAAAGCATTATCTCTACGGGATTCATTTCTTCCGCCGATGGAGTAGTAATAACTTCAGCGACTGCCGCGCCCGTTGATTATGAAGTAAGAGTATGGCTTCAGGGAAATGAGGCGGCGTTGCCAGCCAATATCGTTAAACGAGACGCGACTCTTAATCTTGCCGTTTTGAAAGTTGAACGCACGGGCTTGCAGACTGCGGGATTTATTGAAATGTCCGCAATCAGTCCTGGTAAAGAAGTGTTCGCGCTTGAGCGTGCACAAAATAATGAAGGGGTTTCGATTGCCGTAGAAAAAGGCATTATTCGACAAATCGTTGGAGAAAAGATATTCACGGATTTTCAGAAAATATCTTTGAATGGAAGTCCGATATTCACGTTGAAAGGAGATGTGGCTGGCTTGCTTGTTCTCGACACAAAGAAGCAATTGCACGCAGTCTCCGCGCAGGAAGCAAGAAGTTTTCTTGGATTTTGATGAGCATATTAGGGCAAGGAAAAATTATAGCCGAATTTATCCTCCTTTTATGTGTTGCGGGCGGTTTGTCTTTGGGAGTGTCCAAAGTTTTGGGGAAAGACCAAGACTTTGCGCGGGCACCATTTGAAGCCGAAACTCCTTGGGAGACGACTGAACCCATATTGGGAAACCAACCTTCCCAAGGGCAATCTGTTTTGAATTCGATCTCTATTCCAGTGGATCCTCAAAAAGAAAAGGAAGTATCGGGAAAAGTAAATCTTAATACCGCGGCAAAAGAAGAACTCGAGCGACTAGAAGGTATTGGGCCCGTGCTTGCGGAACGCATTATTCAGTATCGTCAAATGAACGGAGGTTTTAAGCGAATTGAAGATTTGAAGTTTGTTTCCGGTATCGGACAAAAAAAATTTGAGCAACTGAAAAACGCAATTATTGTAAAATAGTGTGAATAAGATAGATGCGAGAAAAAGCGTTCAAGAGGAGACATCCGCAAAGTGGATGTCTCTTTGCTTTTATTTTCCTACTGTGCCGAGAGAAGAAAAATTGCTTTGACTTTGAACATGTTCCTTGCTATATTGGGCTCGATGAATCAGAAGGCATGTATTAAACTTGCACTTGCGGCGCACCGAGTTGCAGATTTGCTGCCCGAGGATCCGATTACGCAAGAAATTGAAGATATGGTGGATGGAATTCTGGCAAATTTGATTCTTTTTTGCGAGAAAGAAGCGGTGTCGTTGGAGAAGAAAAAAACGATTGGGTTGCAAATTCAACGCGAGATTGATATCTTGCAGGTGTATTTTCGCAGGGCTCGAAGAGAGGGATGGGTAGATCCCCGAAATTTTTTCGCGCTTGAGAAAGAATACGAGAAAATTCAGGAAATCATTTTGATGTTCGAAGATGCATGGGAATCTCTCTGCCATGAAACGAACAAGAGCATCTTGATTAAACAATCGGCGGCGCATGACAACCCCGGTTCTTCGCGCCTTGTTCTTCAGACAGAAGAAACAAAGAAAGAACGGGAAGCATCTTTCCCAGGAGCAGAACCATTTGAAAAATCGTATGTGAAAATTTCTGGAGCCACATTACCAACTGCGCAAGAAGAGATGTTGCATCAGGGAGTGACCGAAGGAGTACCGAATGGAGTTTCCGATCGCCAAAGAAAAATACTCGAAATGCTCAAACGCAAGGAAAAAGTGCAAGTCTGGGAGCTCCAAAAAATACTTCCGCAGGTAACGAAACGGACACTTCGCCGGGATATGGATGATTTGCTCCAAAAGAACCTCGTGGAGCGCAGAGGATCATGGAATGAAGTTTTTTATCAGCTCAAGTAGAGAGATTGTCAAGGGGAACAGAATGTGTTAATGTGCTCGCAGAGAAGCAAGCTGTGGAAAACTTGTGGAGAAAACTAGGACAAGTAGGACATTGGTAGGAAGCGATATCTTTGGCATGTGTCCTACCTCTCATCCTTCATGTCCTATCTCTATGGAAAATTTTACCTCTATTTACGACCAGTACATTTCTCGTATTTATCGATTTATTTTCCTGAAAGTGGGGACTCGGGATGTCGCAGAAGACCTTTGTTCAGAGGTTTTTTTGCGTGTGTATGAAAAATATAAAGCAAGCGATATTCAAAATATCCAAGCGTTCCTCTATCAAACCGCTCGCAATCGAGTTATTGATTATTATCGCGATCGTAGCCGGAACGCGACGATCCCTTTGTATGATATCCATGAGGAAGATGGATTTGGTAGGACAGATGATATCCTAGGACAGGCGATAGTAAATTCGGAAATGGAGCATGTCCATAAGGCGCTCAAAAAAATCCATTCTGACTATCAAGATTTGATTATTTGGCGGTATGTAGATGAACTTACCACAGGAGAAATCGCCCAGATTTCCAATAAAAGCGAGGGGGCGGTACGTGTAGCGCTGCATCGCGCTTTAAAGGCATTACGGGATGAATTGGCGTCTGTATCAAAACATGTTTGAATTACGAAACCAGTACATTATGAGGGTTTGAGAACACGGATATTTTTCTGCTGAAAAATTCCTTGTGCTCGCGCCAGTCGCGCTCCCAATGTTCTCAAACCCTCATAATGTACTTGTTTCGTAATTCAAAGAAAATATGCATGAAACGAGGTGTAACACTCGAGCTGTTTATTCGTCTTATTTGTAATGGCAGTAGAAAAAGAACAATTTTCTTTAGAGGAGCAGCAAATAAGAGAAAAACTCGCTGCTTTCAAGAAGCTTCACATAGAACCCAGACAAGAATGGGCGCTTTCGTTACGGGCACGTTTTGAGCAGAATATGACGAGAGAGTTTTCCCCAAGTTCCAGCGATTTGGAGGTCGCGACTTTTTCTGGTATATTGCATAGAATCCGCGTGGTATTACAATATATAGAGAGGCCTGCTTTTGTAATGCCTTTCTTGACGGTATTGGTTGCGGGAGGAGCAATCGCGCAAACAGCGCAAAAAAGTTTGCCGGGAGATACTTTCTATTCCGTGCGTTCTGCGGCAGAGCAAATCCCCTTACGCTTAACAAGCGGAGAAGATCGAGTGTTCGCGCAACTTGAACTGACTCAAAGGCGCTTCGTGGATCTTCGCAAGATTGCCCAGGAAAAAAGACAAAAGAATATTCCTTCGGCTATCAGCGCGTTGGAAATAAGCATCGCGGCGGCGTCGAAGGGATTGGCAAAAGTTGCGCAAAACGAACCTGAAAAATCATTGGAAGTAGGGATGCAAATCGCACAGCTCCAAAAAAACAAGAAAGAAATTGAGCAGATTCTGGGAACGAAAATTGGAGAAAACCAGGAAGGAGAATTGCAGGAGATCACCAAAAAACTTGTGGAAACCGAATTGAAAGATTTGCAGAGCCGCTCATTAACAGATACCCAGGCCAGATTGCTCATAGAGGCAGAAGATGCGTATAAAAATAAAGATTATCAGGGAGCATTTGAAAAAGTCTGGCTGGCAAGCAATAATGAAATGCAAGAAACGCCGCAAGAGCAAGGAGAAGCAAGTGAGAATATCGGCAATACAGATAGTATGAATTCGAGAGAAGAAATAAGTGGAGATCAGAAAGAAGAGATTAGGCCGGCGAATTAACATTCGAGTAATATAATGGAAAGCTGACCCCGCATTGCGGGTTGAGAATAGAAAAATACAAGAAAAGGTCGAGATGCATGGTTTGAAATTCGAGATTCTCGAATTTCAAATCGCAATACGTTATTGTCGAATCAAAAAAATAAACAACAAACGAACAACAATGAGTAGTTTAATCAAAAAGGTTTTCACGTTCGCCGTTGTCGCAATGGTTGCTTTGAGCGTAGCAGTTCCAGCAGGATCTGCGAACGCGCAAAGCGCGGCAGAATTGCAAGCAATGATTAACAGCTTGCTTGCGCAGATTCAAGCATTGCAGGCACAATTGGCATATTCACAAGGAGGACAGACGGGAGGAATCTCCGGTATTCCAGCAGGCTTTACCTTTACAAAAAATTTGCAGGTTGGAATGACAGGCACAGATGTAATGTATTTACAGAAACTCTTGAACTCTGATGCGATGACGCAAGTTGCCGCTTCCGGAGCTGGATCTCCAGGAAACGAGACCCAGTATTTTGGACCAGCAACTCGATCGGGAGTAATCAAGTTTCAGAATAAATACGCAAGCGAAATTTTAGCTCCAGTAGGTTTGACGGCAGGAACAGGTTACTTTGGACCAGGAACACGCGCAAAAGCAAATATGCTTTTGGCCGCGGTTCCAGTCTCAACTCCAACTCCAGTCGTATCTCCTACACCTACAATGAGTCCCGGAGCGACTCCGACGCCAACGACCAGCCCAATGGTATCCCCATCAGCTGGAAATTCGTTGAAAGTAACATTGGCTTCTGACACGCCAGCAGGCGCAAGCGTTGCTGACGCGGGAAATGCCAACATGACCAAGCTGTACCTTACAGCTGGAAGTCAGGAAGTATCTGTTTCATCTCTGTATGTAACAAGATATGGTCTGACTTCAAACTCCGACCTTGAGAACATTAAAATTCTCGATGAAGCGGGAATGAAGGTAGGTTCCATTGGTACCTTAAACACCAATAACAAAGCGCAGATTACATTCAGCCCCGCATTGGCAATTGCCGCCAATACCACAAAGACGTATTACGTCCGAGCTGGTATTGCGGACGGAACATCTGGCGGAAAAACAGTATCGCTCGGAATTGGAGCGGCTTCTGATATCGTTGCAGGTTCAGCAACCGTAGAAGGTTCTTTCCCTGTAAAAGGAAATGACTTTACGGTTGTCGCATTAGCCATCGGTGGAGTTGATGTGAAAGAAGACGGAGCAGTTACAGATTCTACTCCTGATGTAGGAGATGTAGATGTAATTGTAAACACCTTCAAGATTGTTGTTGACTCCACAGAGGCAGTAACAGTAGATTCCATCACGGTGATGGAATCGGGTTCCGCTTCTTTATCTGACAGCAAAAATGTGGAGTTGTATGATGTAACCAATTCAGTATCTCTGGGAACAGCTCAATGGAATGCAGATGGAAAAGCGCATTTCGCAGGATTGAACATGAAGTTGGATAAGGGAGACACACGAAGACTCCGCGTCCAGCTTGATATCATCGGCGGAACAGGCTTGCAGGTGAATGCTGACTTGATGGATGGAGATGATGTATTGATGTCTGTTAAAGGTGATACCTATGGATTTTATATCACTCCAGATGGGAATGATGCCACTTTTTGGACAGATACCAATAATGGTTTGGGTAATGCAGAACAAACCATTAATTCCGGAGCTGTTACGGTCGTAAAATCTACTTCAACACCAGCAACAGGAAATATTGCGCAAGCAGATGACCAGACAGTCGCAGTATTTGATCTGGTTGTTCAGGGAGAAGAAGTAAAGATTACTTCGACACGAATCTCCTTTAATCTGGTAACCATGACAGAGGGTGAAGTGACGAATATCAAGTTATTGGATAAAGACGGTAACTTGATCGCGGGTCCCAAGGACATGAATACTACCGATGTAACAGGAGCTGACAGCACAACATTTGAAGGTTCCGCGACCTTTACGGATACGATTATTTTCCCCGTAGGCACAAACCAAATCAAAGTTGTTGCCGATATTGCTACTGATACATCTGCGAGCGACACCATCGCGGCATCCTTTGCTGATGCAGACACTGACTTGACAATCACCGGAATGGAATCTAATAACACCATTACCGCGACACCCGGAGCAGCTGAAGTAACAGGAAATGTCCAGACAGTCAAAGCAGGAGATTTGGATCTTATTTCTTTGGCCCAACCTCCAATACAAAGCATTGCCAAGGGAGTAAGTGACTTTGTCTTCTCCTTGGTATCTCTGGATGCATCAGCTTCCGGAGAGGATGCGCAAGTAACATCCTTAACGGTATCTGATGTGACTTCTTCTGGTGCGGTACCAGCAGACTTAGATAACATCGAAATCTGGGCTGACCTTACAGCAGAAAACAGCTCACGAGGCGACGGGTATGAAACTCGCGTCGCAGGACCGGATTTCCTTGATTCTACAACCGTAGGGGGTGACGACACCATTGCGTTTACCTTGACACAGTCTATTACCGTGCCTAAGGGTAGCGCGGTAAAGTTAGCAGTTATTGCTGACTTAGCTTCCAACGCAACAGGAACAGTAGGAACAGATACGCATACCATTACAATCAGCGCCGCGACCGTAACCGGAAAAGCAACAGGAAACGATATCGTTGAGGATGCTTCCGGATCTGGTCAGGCCATGACAATTCAGACATCTGGTACGCTGACAACATCAGTTGACTCCTCTTCTCCAAAAGATATGTTGGTAACATCAGGTTCAACAGATGTTACAATCGCAGTGTTCCGATTTGCGGCAGACGCGGTAGAATCTCTTGATTTAGATGACATTGATTTTCGGATCAGTGGTGCATACAAGATATCAACCTTCAAGTTCTATAAGGGAAGCGGAAGCACACCGGTAAAGAGCATTCCAGGACTTGTGGGAAGTTCTACCACAGCGCAGAGCTTGAATGTTCCGTTCGATGACAATACATTTATTGTTCCGGCTTCCGGAAACGAAAAGTTGACCATCAAAGCGGATTTCTTTAGCACAACGAATGCGACAGCAGACAACAATCTTGATGTGGAAGTAACAATGCTTAACGCGGATACAACCGGAAAATCCTCTGGGAATTCTGGAGGTACTTTGACCGATGCAACAGATCGTGTCGCGAATAATCATTCGTTCTTCATGTCATATCCAACGGTTACCGGGAACTCTTCTTCACCATCTGGTGATTTGCAGGCAAGTTCAAGCGCATTGTTGGCGATCTTCGATGTCAAAGCAGGATCGAATGAAGATGTTACGTTCCAGAATGGAGATGGAAATACACTGACTATTAGCGTCTCTCAAACAATGACTGACTCTGATGGTTTGCTGAATGCGTATACACTGAAGGACGAAGATGGAACAACACTTGATACTACTGCCGCTGGCGCAGCCGGTACTGAAGATTCAAGCGTAACGGTACAGTTTGACTTCAGCACAGCAGACTTCACGGTATCAGCTGGTTTGGCCAGGAAGTTGTATGTGTATTCCAGCACGATGGAATTTGAAGATGACGGTGATACGATTCAGGTATGGCTTGATGATGATACAGCCACCAATATTGACTGGGGTATCAATCAATTAGGAAGTTACAATCACGCCGATAAGATTTTCAAGAATGATATCTTTGGCGGAAGCTTCGTAAATCCAAGCTAATATGTCACTCGTTCTCACTTCTTTCTCTTGTAAAAGGAAGTGAAAAACAGCCTCCCGCCAGTTTTCTGACGGGAGGTTTGTTTTATCTTCAAAAGGAAGATTGCCTATTTCTTCCAAATTTTGATATACTTGTGTATATGCGTTTTTCCTTTGAACTTTCGTGGAAAAATTTTCTATTTGGAGGATTTCTTTTAATTGTTTGTCTTCTTCCTCTTATAGCCAGTGCGGTACTATTTTCTCCTCCTGTATGGGGGAAGACGATTGTATTTCGGATTTTCGTGGCGGTTTTACTGGTAGGAGAGATGTGGTATGTGTTTTTGCGAAATGGAAAGAAGACAATAGAAATTCCTGCATATCATAATCCTCTTTTTGTCCCAATTCTTTTATTATTTGGACTCGCGGGGATTTTTTTTCTCTCGACAATTTTTTCGCAGGACTTTTATATGAGTTTTTGGGGGATGCCCGAACGTTCCTGGGGGTTTTTAAATTTCTTGATTCTGGTATCTTTTTCTTTCCTGGCATTTCTTTTTCTTTCCAAGAGGCAATGGGATGTGGTGTGGAACGCGGCTCTTATAGGAGGAGTTGGAGTAGCGGGTCTTGCTTTCGCGCAGCAGTTCCATCTGCAAATAGTTGATGCATTTATCGTACGGGAAGGAAGACCCGTAGGCACTCTTGGAAGTCCTATTGTATTGGGAGCATATCTCGTCTTGCTGGCCACTATTATGTGGACATTTTTGCTTGAGCAGAGGAGAAATATCGGAAAATTTATACCTTATGGATGCATAGGAGCTCTTTTTCTTCTCATCATTTTTTTTACGTTAAGCAGAGGAGCATGGATTGGTTTGGCGATAGCGCTTTGCTTTTTTGCTTTTTTCTATCCTATAAAAAAGAGGATAATACATATTGGTTTTGGTATTATCCTTTTGTTTGCTATCTCCGCTGTAGTATTGGTAAATACGATTCCCGCTTCTTTTGTTCAGAGTAAACCAGTTCTCTCCACAGTTTGGTATCGATTAGATGTGGAGATAATAGCTCAAGATCCGCGCATAGTAGCTTGGCAGGAATTAATAAAAGCTGTTGGAGATCGTCCTGTAGGAGGGTATGGCGCATACAACTCTTCGGCGGGATTTGATAGATACTATCAACCTGGTTTTATATCCGCGACAGGATGGTGGGATACTGCACATAATCTTTTCTTAGATATTCTTTTATGGGCAGGGATACCAGGGCTTCTCATTTTCCTTGGGTTTATGGGGATTCTCTTACGCCGACTTTCCCAAGTAAAACGGCAGCTTCCATTGTATACGTTGCGCGCTCATATGCTGCAAACGTTTTTTGTGGCGTATTTGGTTACTTTGTTTTTTTCGTTCGATATGTTCCCTATTTCTCTTTTGTTTTTCCTTGGTATTGGTTATGCTTTTTTCCTTATTTCTCGATTACCTTCCGGAAAGAAGCAATTCTTTGTTTTTCCGTTGTTATTATCGCCGATACAATATCTGCCCCTGTTGATCGGAGTTACTCTTGGAGCCGCTTGGTTTATATATAGCTACAATTTGGTACCGCTTTTTATGAATAAGGAAATTGTGCTTGCAGTACATCAAGCACAAAGCGGAAGATGCGATGAGGCTTTTGAAAAAATGGATCAGATGATGCATACCGCCTCATTTTTTGCAGAGTATGCTCGTACTCGCTATACAGATGTGGTAGCTACTTGTATAGAGGATAGTTCTCCGGAAGCGCAGTTAGCGTTATCTGAGAAGGTAGTGGATGTACTCTCCAAGAGCGCACACGTGCGGCCTCATTCTGTTCGAGTCTGGTTATTGCTTGGAGGGTATACGAATAATCTTATTGCTTTCAGTAAGAGTGATGAAGAGAAGAAAAAACTTGCAAAAAATGTGGAAGAATATTTCCAAAAAGCAGAAGCGTTGAGTCCGCGCCGCGAAGAGATTTTTTGGGAATGGATGCGAACGTATCGCCTTATTGGCAATGAAGAACAAGTGTGGGCAAAGGCGACTGCTTGTATTGAAATACAACCAAAAAGAGGAGTTTGCTGGTGGGAAAGAGCAAAGATTAATTTTGAACGAGGGGATATCCCTTTAATGAAGGAGGATATTAGAGAAGCTGAAACCAGAAAGTATTTTGTAGAGAAAGAACGTTTATTGGAGCTTCTTGGAGTTTATGAAAAATTAGCTAAAGGGTCTAAAGGAACTGAATTTTATAAGAACCTTGCGAGCGTATATGAAAGGATTATTTCTCTTGATCCTAAAAATCCCCAATATTATGCGTCTCTTGCGTTTGTGTATCGAGAACTTAAGGAATATGTGTTTGCCAAAAACGCAGCCTATAAAGTGTTAGAGTTCAATCCAAAAGCTGAACCGATGGTTATGGAATTTCTTAAAACATTGCCTCAATAATTAGTTTCCGCCAAGAGATTTATCAAAAAGTCCAGGGAAGTGCGTTCGGATGCGTTGTTTAATGTTGGGCGCAAGTCCTTCGATGCGGTCATCCTGGCGAGGATATTCCTTTTGAGTCTTTTCAATAACTGCCCGGAGGAATATTTTTACTTGCTCCTTGGATGAGGGATCTTGATCCAGAAAATCTAATGCGTGAATAATTGCTTCTCTGTAACCGCCGTTGATTGTGGATTGGGCATAGGCCAAAGCAAGAGACTGTGAATATGCCGGGGAAGGGCCTTCTAATACAATGAGCCGTTCATAAATTTCAAATAATTGATCATAGTTTTTTTGCTGGATAGCAATCGGTAGTAAGAGGTGCAGAAACTCTGCTCGGAGAAAATGTCTGCGCATCTCTGGATCTGCCTTTGGGCTGATATCGATGGCTTGACGTTCTCCGAGGAATATCTCCACAAGTATTTTCCATGCGAGACATCTGTTACTCGCTGGAAAGTAGATAAGGCATTGCTGGGCTGTCTCTTCTGCTTGAGGATACTGTTTGGTAAGGAGGAACGTATAAGTCATGCGATCATAAATTTCTTCGCGTGAAGGACTTAATGCGAGAGCTTTTTCCATGGCGTAAATGGAAAGTTGTCCAAATTGTTGGCGTTGTTCATCTGTTTGTGCATTTGCCATCATTAAATTGGTGTAAGCTGCAAGGGCAATCCATGACTTGGTCTCGTAAGGATAACGCTGTACGCGCTTTTGAAGAAGTTCTTGGATTTGCCATATACGTATGATACGAGTACTTTTATCCAATTGAGGGAAGCATTTAGTAGTGGCATCGATAAGCTGATTCTGGAGATATCGTTCTGTAAAAGTTTCTCGAGGCAAGGAATCAAGTATTTCAAATGCTTCATCGCATTCTTCTTGTTGCGTGAGCGCAATAACAAGATTTAACTTGTGATTGATTAAAAGAGGTTTCATGCTCATAGTATACATAAGCCAAAGACTGCTAGCTCCGAGAATCCCTAGGATGAGATATTTTGCGGGTTTTGAAAGTTTCATGATGCTCGGGTTTTGTTTTTGTTGAACGATGGCGAAGGAAGAGAAAGGAGAAAAAGAGAATAAGCAATAAGCATAAAGAAAATAAGAGAGGTTGCGAAAGAATTAAAAGAAAAGACCATGGTTGTTAAATAAGCTACCATGGCGGTTTGGGTTATATGAATAGCGCGTGTATGCTCTGGAGACACAACGCGTTTTTTTGAAAGAAAGAAGAAAAGCGAACCCAAGAAACCCAAAAAAACAAGGAATCCTACAAATCCGGTGGTTACTGCCAAGTCCAGATAAAAATTGTGAAATGTGTCCCACCACCCTTCCATCCTTCCATAGAACCTTGGGTTGTTGGAATCAAAATAGCGGTCAAATGCTATGGAGGAGTTGTAGGGTCCATATCCAAAAAATGGCCGATCGTTGAGAGCTTGTATCGCAAAAGACCACGAAGCAAAGCGTGGTTCCGTATGGATAATTTCTTCCAGGGAAGATCGCTGCCAGATATTTGAGAGAAGTGTGCTATTCTGTACGAAATTTGGCGGTGGAATAGTTTGAAGGAGAAGATACATCGTTATAGCCATGCCGATAAGCCCAAGGGCGACTATCCGAAGCAGCTTACTGCTTTTATGGGATGGATAAAAAAGGAAGAAAAAGAAAGTGCTAACCGCTAACCCCACGAAAGCCGCTCTGGTACCGCTTAAAACAATTCCAAAAAGCAAGAGAAGCGTAAAAGCAACGAAGAGAATTTTAGACTTAAGTGTAGAAGAATTCCAAAGGAAAGACACTGAAAATGGCAAAAGCGCAACAAGAAAAATAGCAAAGAACATTGTGTTTCCGAAAGTGGAAGCAGGACGTCCGGGATCTGCCCGAATAAACGCAAGATTAATATTGAGATATTGGATAATGGCGATCAAGGTAGCCACCAGTGCCACGCTAAGAGCTATTTTCCAAACTTTTTCCCAATTACGCTGAGAAAGCGTGAGGAAGAGGAATACTGCAAAGAAGATGTAACTAAGATCATTGAGAACTCCCCATCCTCGAAATGGAGTGCCGGAGAAACTAAAAGAGGGATCTAAAGAAAAAAGATTGGCAATCACCAAGATTCCTCCGAATCCCAAAAGTAACAGAAATGGAATGCGAGCCGGCTTTTCTGGAAGTAACTTCCATGTATCCTTGAGGATGATTCTTGCGATAAAGAAGTTGGCAAGAAGGATAAATAGGATACGGAAAAGATTCGCTTGTACCCAAGGGACTGGAATTGCCCACGGCCAGCCATCTACCAAGGGAAGGAATAGAATGGTTAAAACACCGCCAAAGTAGAGCCAGGAGAAGGTATCGTTTCTTAGGTGTTCTATTGTATTGCTTCGCATACGATTCTATGATACAAAAAGCTATACCTCTCGTCTATGGTTAGATTGACTTTATCCGTGGCGAGGTAATATTTGTATGCTTTATTTTCTTGATATAGACAAGACTTTAAAAATAAGAAACAAGTGGAAGGTAAGATTCTCAAATTTAATAAGATAGGATTATGGCATTGGATTTTGAAGGGAAAAATATCCTGGTAACCGGAGGTACAGGATCATTCGGGCAAAAATTTGTGGAAGTTGTGTTAAAAGAGCACAATCCCCGATCAATTCGGGTATTTTCTCGAGGAGAGCACGCCCAATGGGAAATGGCGCAAAAATTTCAAGATGAGCGCATGCGCTTTTTGATTGGAGACGTACGAGATAAGGAACGTTTGTCTCGTGCCATGAATGATGTGGATATCGTAGTGCACGCTGCTGCTTTAAAGCAGATTGTGCTTGGAGAATACAATCCTCTTGAGGTTATTCAGACCAATGTTATGGGAAGCGCAAATGTCATTGATGCCGCTATCGATAACAATGTAAACAGGGTGTTGTTTATTAGTACGGACAAAGCGGTAAACCCCGTGAACTTGTATGGCGGAACAAAGCTTTGCGCCGAGCGTCTTTTTGTGCAGGCAAATGTGTATGTGGGGCAGAATCGCAGAACGAAATTCGCTGTTGCCCGTTATGGAAACGTGGTGGGCAGCCGCGGAAGCGCGATTCCGCTTTTTCTTGAGCAAAAGAAATCGGGAAGAATCACGGTAACAGATCAGCGCATGACTCGTTTTTGGATCACTCTCGATCAGGGGGTGCGCTTTGTGCTGAATTCTTTGGATCGTATGCAGGGTGGAGAAGTGTTTGTTCCAAAAATACCAAGCACAAAAGTAATGGATTTGGTGGATGTGATTGCGCCAGGCGCGGAGGTTGATTTTATTGGTATCCGCCAAGGCGAAAAATTGCATGAGATTTTACTGGCAGAAGAAGAGAGCCGTCACGCAAGAGAATTTGATTCCTTTTTTCTTGTGGAACCGGAATTCTCATTTTGGAAAGCTGAATCTATTACTGGGGGTATACGTATTCAGGAGAAATTTATTTATTCAAGCGATTCGAATAGTCACTGGCTCACAAAAGAGGAGCTTCAGGAGATTGTTCGGCTGTATCAAGGAGGTTTGGAGGTATAAAATGCGTTTGCTTGACATTTTTAATCTGATATGGCAGAAGTAGTATAGCTATTCGCGGGAGGGAAACGATTATGTTTATGCCATGGTTTTGGTTGATTCCGGTGGGACTGCGAGTTGTTACTGCGCATATTGCAGTGCCGATTATGCTGAAGCATGTGACGGGGATGCCGTCGCGGCTGCAGAAATTTGCGCTTCAATTTGGTTTCGCTTTTATCTTTGCGGTTACTCTATGGGCGATCGCATGGGTGGTTAAACAGCGAGGCGGATTTGAAGATGTCCCATGGTTTCAGGAAGCGCTGGATCCTGCGTTGCCAGGAATTCTCTGGTATATTGCCCTGTTCGGAGTGGTCAACGCGTTTGCCGCATACGCGCAATGGCGCGCGGTGGATATCAGCATGAGCAAGAATGCTCTGTTTGGGCAAGCTGATGATTTTCTCGCGCTTCTATTGGGCTATACAATTCTCCATGAAGCGGAGATTCTGACGCCTTATCTGGCGTTCGGAGTTATTCTGTGCATGGTTGCGGCTCCGGTATTTACCGTTGTTTCCAATAAATACGGCGCAAAAACTTCCGGTCCTAAAGTGCTGGGCATAAAAATACCCCAGCTACTTTTGTGGGTTGGAATGTACACTTTCGTGTGGGGTTTTGCGGAAGTGCTCATGCGAGGGTATGCGTCCACGAGTGTTCCTCTGCCCGGATTCATGGTTGCGTGGTACGCGGGAAGTTTGTTGGGAGCTTCTCTGATGTTTCTGATGTTCAGAAAAAAAGAGAAGTTGCAGGGGATTTCTTCCAAGAGATTCTTTGGGCTTAAAGCGGTGGCAACACTCGGATTCCTAATCTTCATGTCCAATGCTTTGGCATACTCCGCTCTTTGGATGGCGGAATTAACCAAAGTAATTCCTATTTTCCAAGGAACCGAGATCGTGTTTCCCTTGCTGATTGGCCTCTATGTCTTCAAAGAGCGTAAAGGGCTTCATTGGCAAGAAGGAGCCGTGCTGGCAGTGGGAGCAATTGGAGTGGTGATTGTAGTCGTGGCCTCGCATTGGCCGCTCTTCTAAGGAGGTTAAAGAAAGGTCTCCCTTGCAAAGCAGGGAGACCTTTCTGATTGCTTTACCTTGATTTTTATGCGAATATGCGGTAAAGTATGTGTGGTTTTTTCCAGAAAATTCGAGGAGGCAAAAACATGGGAGAGAATGTTTTCCGGAGAGCCAAAACGGTTGCAGATCAAGTTGCAGATCAAGTGGAATCTGCGCTTCAGGAAGCGAATCGGCTTGGAGAACCAGATCGAGTTGCTGTAAGGCAACTCAACGAGGAAGGCATTCATTTGGGAGTGCAACAAGGGCGTTTTGAAGAAGCGCTGGCGTCCTTTTTGGAGGGGTTGCGCAAGAGTGGCCATGATCTCCAATTGCGCGCGGATTCTCTCATGAACATGGGGGATATGTTGCGCAGGGGGCCGGGCGATCTCGACCTTGCCCGAAAGCTCTTTGTCATGGCGGAGTTGATGCCGCTCTCATTCACACGCAGATCTCGTCTGCGTACCATGGAGGCAATGCTGTACATTCATGCGACCGAGCAAGGGAAAAATGATCCTTGGGGAATTGCTAAGAACCTGGCGTTGCTTGAGGAAGCGATAGTTTTGGCAGATGCTGCCACCCAAGAAAACCCTGAAGAATCTTGGGCAGCAAAACTTTTTGCTGCTCATAGGTACTTGGGGACGATTGGTGTCTTTGGGAATCCAGATCAAAAGGCAAAGGGTTTGAGGCTCATTCATCAGTTGCTTCCCTTGCTGGATCCTAATTCTCCATCTGCGGCACGGTTCAAGTATTCTCAATCTTTAATCGTCCGTTCGGAATATCCCCAAGAGTCGGTAATGCTCCTTATGCAGAGTGCTGAACGCATGAAAGAGGAGTTTCCTCTGGATGCGGGAGCATATCTCGCTTTGGCGGGGTTGATCTGCATCGAGGATCTCAAAGATACCGAACAAGCGGAGGAATACTGGAAACAAGCGGAGGAATTTCGAGAGAGAATTGCAAAATTCAGCAATAGTGGCTATGTTATAGTCACATTGGATAAGTTGAAGCAAGCTCTCGGAAAGTAATAAAGTGGCGGGCCTCGTGTCCGCCATTGTTATTTTTGAAGAGGATATGATATTGTAAACTATATAATTTTTACCCTTATGAGTACGCTGAATGAGCAAAGATGGGGAGGAGAGTTTGGAGAAGAATATACAATGAGGAATCCATTAGATATGCAAGCTATGGATGGCTTGTATATGGAGAGTTATGGAGTCTCAAGAGCAATGCTAAATAAAGAATTTCTCGATAGTTTAAACCGTTCAATAAAAATTTTAGAAGTTGGAGCGAATGTTGGGATGCAACTTGCTCTTCTCCAAAAAATTGGCTTTGAGTCTCTTTACGGAGTTGAACTAAATAGAAAAGCGATCGAGATTTCCCGGTCGTTTACAAAAAATATCGATATTATTCAAGGTTCAGCATTAGATATCCCTTTTAAGGATCATTTTTTTGATTTGGTATTGACTTCAGGGGTGCTTATTCATATTCCCCCTTCAAATATCCAGCAGGCAATAAGCGAAATTCATAGATGTACGAAGAGATATATATGGGGCTTTGAGTATTATGCACCTGCCTATACCGACGTTGTGTACAGGGGAAAGAACGATATGTTGTGGAAGGCAGATTTCGCAAAACTCTATCTTGATTCGTTTGCGGATGTAGAATTAGTGAAGGAGAAGGAATTAAAGTATCGAAGCAATGAAAATGTGGACAAGATGTTTCTATTGAAGTTGAAAGATAAAAATTAGCGCAATTATGTAAGTAGATAGGTCTTTAATGTATCTACCAACAAAGGTCGGCAATGGTTAGAAAAAAACAACTTAGGGCTGCTCCTGATTTGGGGCTTATAATGTAAGGATTATATCTGATACTATGAAATGGTGCTTTATTGTAAATAATGCTCCTTTTTTAACGGAATTTTTTATCAAGCTCTCTCGGGAAGTTGTTAAGACAAACGACGAATGCCTTGTTATTTTAACGAGCAAGTTTGTCGAATACGAAAAAAAAATGCTTTTCCCCGCTCCAACAAAGTTTATCTCTAAGGTCGATTGGATCAGACAATCTTATCGGCCAGGAAGTGTAGCATTTCACAATGTTTCATGGAAAGAGTTTTTCCCCTTATTCGATAGGTCAAAGCGTATTTCTTTAGATTATGAAAAAGCGTTTGATCGAACTGATCAAGATTATCAATTTTACCAATATATTTTCGAATCAGAAAATCCTGATTTGATATTGTTTGAGCCTCCAAGTGGCATAGGCACTGAAATCGCTTATCTGTTCGCCCGAGAACGAAAGATCCCCTACTTGGGAATTCTTGTTTCAAGAATTCCTGATCGCCTGGAGATATGCGATTTAGAATGTGTTGATGCCCATTCCTGTTCTTTATTTGAGCATTTATTGATGGAAGAAATTACTTCAGAGGAACGTGAATTCGCGCAGAATTACATTCGCAGTTTTCTTTTACATACTAAAGTGCCCTCTTATGTAGGAACGCAAAAGGTTATATTTTCTCCTTTGGGATTTATCTGGCATTATATCCAAGCTATACGGAAAAAAGGAAAGGCGCTTGTGTGGTATGCAAAAATACGAAAAGAAGTGAAACGATATGATGTTGAAAGTGAGATCCGTTGGATGCGAAGTTTTGCTGCCCCTCTTGAGATGTTACGCAGACAGTTTCGCATCTTGTCGCAAAAGAGGATATATAGCCTTTATGACGAACGAGATAAAAACCGTTTTTTTGTTTATCCTCTGCAACTACAGCCTGAAACTTCCACATCACTATGCGCTACCTATTACAATGATCAATTAAGTACCATTCAAAATATTGCTTTCACGTTGCCTTTTCCTTATAAACTATATGTCAAAGAACATCCTGCGGCTATTGGCACGCGAGAAAATTTATTCTATAAAAGGCTCAAGAAAATCCCTCATGTAGTTCTCATTGCTCCTGAAGAACAAGTTTCTCGACTTATTAAGAATTGCTGTGGCGTGATAACCCTTACAAGTACAGTTGGGATGGAATCTGCGCTCGCAGGCAAACCAACCTATGTTTTAGGGAGTGCTGCGTATGAATATCATCCCTTATGCAGAAAAATTTCTAGCTTTGACCAGTTAAGAGAGTCTCTGCGGCAAGATAGAGAACGTCCTCCTGAAAGCCCCGATCTGCAAGAATTGAATTTACGTTTTATTGTCTCTTATTTAAGGAGAACTTTGCAGGGAGATATTATTGCTTCTTGCAGGGAAACCGATTCAAATAATTATGCCGAAATTTATCAAAGTTTTCGAAGAAGAGCTCTCGAGTTGCGTGGATAGCGATTTTGCGGTAAAATTTCAATTCATACGGTGGCCATGTATGCTAAAAAGGTAGTCATATCCAATAGAAAAAGGATATTTACGTGAATGGATAAAATATATATAGTGTAGTAAGGTATGGGCTCGAAATCTTATACAAAATTTTTACCCTATGGAAGCCAATGGATTGAAGAAAGCGATATTCAGGTGGTGCAAAAAGCACTGCGAAGTGGGTGGCTTACTCAAGGGCCTTTGGTAGAAAAATTCGAACAGGCGATGGCGAAATATTGTGGTTCGAATTATGCTGTTGCTGTTTCGTCGGGGACATCGGCTTTACATGCGGCCTACGCAGTGGCTGGAATTCGAGCCGAGGACGAGGTTATTACTCCTCCTCTTAGTTTTTCTGCTACAGCGAATGCGATTGTGTATTGCGGAGGCAAACCAGTTTTCTCGGATATTGATGAAGATACGCTTTGTATCGATCCTTACGAAATTGAGAAAAAGATTACAAAACGAACCAAAGCTATAGCTCCCGTTGACTTTGCGGGACGCCCTGCGGAATACGATGTTATTCTCAAAATCGCAAAGAAACATAAACTTTTAGTTATTGAGGATGCCGCGCATGCCCTTGGTTCCGTATATAAAGGAAGCAAAATCGGGAGTATTGCGGATATGACGATCTTGAGCTTTCATCCGGTTAAAACAATTACCACAGGTGAAGGAGGAATGATTCTTACGAACAGAAGAGATTTTTATGAGCGGTTGAAAGTGTTTCGCCATCATGGCATTGTAAAAAAACCGGAGAAAGGCGGGTGGTATTATGATATTGAACAACTTGGGAATAACTATCGGATTACCGATTTCCAGTGCGCTCTTGGATTAAGCCAGCTCCGTAAGCTTCCGGGATTTGCAAAACGAAGGAGAGAGATCGTTACAGCATACAACCGGGCTTTTGAACATTTGCCTTTTTTGATTCTTCCTCGTATCGAAGCACATATCAATCCGGTATTTCATCTCTATGTGGTACAGTTGCGTCTTGATATGCTGAAAACGGGAAGAAAGACAATCTTTGAAGATTTACATAAACAAGGCATAGGCGTGCAGGTACATTATATCCCTGTGCATCTTCTCTCCTTCTATCAAAAGCAGTTTGGCTATAAGAAAGGAGATTTCCCAGTGACAGAACGTTATTATGAGAGAACCATTAGCTTGCCCTTATTCCCAAAAATGAGCTTGAAGGATGTAGAAAGAGTTATTAAGGTATTTATGAATACAATAAATATGTATGCAGGAAGATAAGCGCAAATCTATCCGTTACTGTCGTCGTTGTATCTATCCTGAAACTAAACCCGATCTTCATATTGATCAGGAAGGTGTTTGTAGCGCATGCCTTTCATTTGAACAGCGTGAAAAAATAGATTGGAATACTCGAAAAGAGCAGCTCCATGAAATTCTTGAGCGCTATCGCTCGCGGGATAAGAATATCTACGATTGCATTGTGCCGGTGAGTGGAGGGAAAGACAGTCATTTTCAAGTAATAACAATGCTTCGCTTGGGAATGAATCCTTTGTGTGTTACTGCTACCACTGATGCGTTAAGCCCATTGGGAAGACGCAATATTGAAAACGTAAAGAAATTAGGAGTTGACTATATTGAGCTGACTACAAACCCGGTCGTTCGGAGGAACATTAATCGCCTTGCCTTACGGCAGGTAGGAGATATTTCCTGGCCAGAACATCTTACAATCTTTACCATTCCAGTTCGGATTGCGGTTCAATTGAATATTCCCTTGATTATCTGGGGAGAGAATCCACAAAATGAATATGGAGGACCAGCGACAGCTCAAAAAGATAATGTCCTGACGAGGCGTTGGCTTGAAGAATTTGGAGGACTCTTGGGATTACGAGTAACTGATCTCATTGGGCAAGAAGGCATCGAACAAAAGCATTTAATCCAGTATACATATCCATTGGATGAAGAATTGCAAAAAGTTGGAGTAACTGGACTTTTTCTTGGATATTTTGTGCCGTGGGATGGATATCATAACGCATTAATCGCCCAAGCACATGGATTTGAGACATATCCGAAAGTTATTGAGGGATCTTTTGTAAATTATGAAAATTTAGATAATTACCAAACTGGTATTCACGATTATTTTAAATTTCTTAAGTATGGATTTGGAAGGGCTACGGATTTAGCATGTCTTCATCTTCGAAGAGGACGCCTGGCACGAGAGGAGGCGTTGGAGCTTACAAAAAAGCATGATGGCATATTCCCCTGGACTTATTTGGGGTTTCCTTTGGAAAAAATATTGCAGGAAATCAATATGGATATTGATGAATTTGTGCAGATTTGCGATCGTTTCACTAACAAAACAATTTTTCTTTGTGATGCGCGAGGGAATCTTATTAAGAATGCTTCAGGTTCTCTGACAAAAATTAATTATGATAATGTAAATTAAGAAATGGAGATAAGGAATATTGAAAAGACGCATGAGTAAAGTGGCAATTATTAATTATGGAATGGGTAATTTGGATTCTGTTGCTCGAGCGATTCAAGAGTGCGGGGGAAATATTGAGATAACGAGTAGTGCTGATAATGTAAAGAGTGCTACACATATTATTTTGCCTGGGGTAGGATCGTTTCGGAAAGGTATGGAAAATCTCAAATCACTTCAGCTCATGGATGTGCTGAAAGAACAGATTATTGTGAAAAAAATTCCATTTCTTGGGATTTGCCTTGGCATGCAACTACTTGCTACAAAAGGACAAGAAGGAGGTGAGACAGAAGGGTTGGGGTTGTTGGAGGGTGAAGTAAAGATGCTTGAGTGCGTAAGTGAAGAGCGCCTTCCTCATATGGGATGGAATGAAGTTGATTATGAGAAGGAATCTTCCTTATTCTTCTCTATTCCCTCTCATAGGGATTTTTATTTTTGCCATAGTTACCATTTTGTTCCCGCAGATGATTCCCATGTTATTGCACGAACATCTTATTGTCAAAACTTCGTTTCAGCGGTTCAGAAGAGAAATTTATTTGGGGTTCAGTTTCATCCTGAAAAAAGTCAGGCAATGGGCTTTCAGATATTGAAAAACTTTTTAGCATTTTCTCATGCTTAAGGTAAGAATAATCCCGACACTGCTGTATCGAGATTTTGAATTGGCAAAAGGAATTCGTTTTGATAGCTGGCGGAGAATTGGCGGTGTAGTGCAAGCTGTGAGAGTATATAATATGCGAATGGTAGACGAGCTTATATTCTTGGATATTACGGCAACTCTCCAGAAACGCGATCCTAATTTTCAGATTGTTGATGACCTTGCAGATGAATGTTTCATGCCCTTAACTGTGGGTGGCGGTGTTCGAACAATACAGGATGTCCAGCGGTTATTACAGGTGGGAGCCGATAAAGTTGCAATGAACACTGCGGGGATAGAGTTTCCTGAACTTATTAAACTTGTTGCCAATAAATTTGGTTCTCAATGTGCAGTGGTTTCGATTGATGTAAAGAAATCTCCTAACGGGAAATATAGTGTATATACTCATAGCGGAACACAATCAACAGATCTCGACCCAATTTTTGTGGCAAAACGAGCGGAGGAATATGGAGCAGGAGAAATTCTTCTGTGTTCTATTGATAGAGATGGAACAATGGAGGGATATGATATTGAGTTAATTCAACAGGTGGCTCAAGCAATTTCAATTCCGATTATTGCTTCGGGAGGAGCCGGAAACTATGAACACATGGCACAGGCAGTGATAGAGGGAGGAGCTTCTGCGGTGGCGGCAGGGAGTATTTTTCAATTTACCCAGCAGACACCCAGAGAGGCAAAACTGTTTCTGAAGGAAAAAGGAATACCCGTACGGTTATAGATAAGTATATAAAAAGCATATTGTAAGAGAAAAGCACGAATTGTCTTTTGCGAATGCCTAGACAAGGGAAAGGTATGTATTAAAAACTTCTAAATTTTGATTTGTAAACAATATGTCCGTGCACGTTATTATTCAAGCTCGAATGACTTCTCAACGTTTGCCCGGCAAAGTGCTTGAAAACATTGAAGGCATGCCAATGCTTTGGCATGTGGTGAATCGAGTAACTTATGCAAAACATGTTGATAAAGTTATTTTGGCTATTCCCGATAACACGGAGAATGATATATTAGAGAAGACATCTGAAAAATATGCATGGCATTATGTTCGAGGTAATGAAGAAAATGTATTGATGCGGTTTTATGAAACTTTTAAAGCATTTCCTTCGGATGTGATAGTTCGTATAACTGCTGATTGTCCTTTGATTGATCCACAAGTTCTTGATATGATGCTAGAAGCTCATTTTCAAGGAGAAGTTGATTATACTGCGAATTCAAATAAGCGAACTTTTCCTCGTGGGCTCGATATAGAGATATTTAACGCAGATGTTCTGAAAAGAGCGAACACTCATGCTCAAAAAGCTTATGAGCGTGAGCACGTAACTCCATATATCTACGAGCATCCAGAGATATTTACGTTACAGGATATTGAAGCGCCGAAAGACTTACAAAGACCAGATATCCGTTTGACAGTTGATACGAAAGAGGATCTTCTACTCGTAAGGGAAATTTATAAACATTTGTATAAAGAGGGAGAAATCTTTCTAACGAAAGAAGTGATCAATTTATTCATCGCGAATCCATATCTCCTGAAGATTAACGCGATGATTGAACAAAAAAAATTAAAATGACGATATTTTGAACTGTTTATTAATAAAAAGTAACAGCAGGACAGATGATACAATTTCTAAGAAAAAACCAGACAATTCGATCGCTTTACTACGTTTCTCGATTTTATAAAAAGCTTTTCTGGAGAAATCTATTAAACATAGAAAGAGCTCGAGTATTTTTAAAAGTGCATCCTTATACAATGGGAAGTTATGAACGTTTAGAAAATGCCTTCGAGCTTGCGAGGAACATAGAGCGCGAGCGAAAAGAAGGTGCTTTTGTGGAGTGTGGCGTATGGAAAGGAGGATGTATCGGAGCTATGGCCTCTGTGGCTCATCAAGCAGATTCACATCGTCATATATGGTTATTTGATTCATTTGAGGGTTTGCCAGAACCTAGTTCTCAGGATGGTTCGGTCGCGGAGCGTTACTCAAAAGGGAAAGCATTGGGAGCTTTACGTTCTATTCAAAAATGCGTGGGGCCTCTTCAGGATGTGAATAAACTTTTTTTTAGCATTTTAGGTCTCAAGAAAGAATATATTCATATTGAAAAAGGATGGCTTCAGCACACACTTCCTTTAGCAAAGAAAAATATCGGGTCAATAGCTATTTTGCGTATTGACGTAGACTGGTATGAATCCACGAAGTGCGTCTTAGATTTGTTGTATGATCAAGTAGTGCCAGGAGGGTATGTTATTATTGATGACTATGGGCATTGGGAAGGGTGTAAGAAGGCAGTTGATGAGTTTATGCAAAAACGGAGCATTCGCGTTCCTCTCCAATGGATTGATTATACAGGTGTCTACTTTGTAAAATAAAGTGGCGTTTCGCAAAGAAAAACATTTATTCTTCTTTAAGTAAGCGAGCAGAATTTCTTTGTTTGAGAAAGCTCAAAAAGAATGTTATTTCTTTCTTTGTAATACCCTTGAAAAGCAGAATAAGGATTGTATAGGACACGATACCAACTGTTATTGCAAAGAGCGTGCTCCAAAGTTCTTTGGGATGGAGAAGGAATACGATACCTGCCATAAGCAAAGAGGCAAGAGTACTCTTGAAGATAAACTTCCAATCTATAGGAAATGGGAAAAAGCGGTTAGCAAAATACCAAATGAGCGCGAACGCGAAAAAGTAGGATATGAGAGTGGTTATTGCGGCTCCTGTAATACCGAACGTAGGGATAAAAAGCATATTAAGCATAAAGTTGATCACAGCAGATCCGATCCATATGCTCCCAAGAATACGTGTTTTTTTATATAACAATAAAACCTGGCTAAAAATGGTGGATGTATTGTAGAGAAATAGACTTAAAGCTACAAGGGAAACAATAGATGATGCATTTCGGGCAATCTCTTCTGTGGAAAAAATAGTAAGTAATGGAGACGCGAGAATTGTAAGACCGAAGACCGATGGGATTGAAACGAGTAAAAGATATTTAAGAGAATAGCTTAAATATCTTTTACTTTCTACGAGTTTGTTTGCGGCAAATAATTTTGTTACGGTTGGCTGTAATACAAAAACAAGAGAGATGATAAGAATGTTTAAGGTATTTCCAAGGGCATAAGCTGGCATATAGTAGCCTACAAAAAGTACTCCCCAGAATCCAGCTATAATATAGCGATCACTTGCTTGGACGATCTTGTAAGAGAAGCTACCGAATACAGAAGGTATGCTGAAATGAAGATATTCTCGCAGTCTGGAGAAGTGAGGGATTGCAAATCCTATTTTACGAAACACTATTATGCTTGCTACTAAAAAAGTTCCTATTTGGATGAGGAGTAAAGAAGTAATTGCTCCTGTAATTCCCAAACCAAGGAAGATAGATCCAATAACCAGAACGAGTTCTCCAAATGTAATAGCAAATTCAAAACAAGCGAACCTGACGATTTCTCCGAAAGCATGAAATACTGCAAGAAGAGAAGTATTCAGAGACTTAAAGAGAATTAATAATCCAAGAAGTATAACGAGAGAATCTGGAATTTTTAATAGGGTTGCAATGCTATTGTGGTACACAGAAAAAATTATGCTAATTCCAATGGCAGGAATAAGAATAAAGATAAAGACAGACCAAATTTGATCTCGAATATGGGAGAGTTCTTTAGTTCCGGGAATAAATCTTGTAAAAGCTTCTGGCAGTCCCCAAAGGATAAAAGGGCTTACAAAGCTAACTGTGATAAGAATTTGTGACCATACCCCATATGCTTCAGCCCCAAGAGTTTTTGTGAGAATAGGCAAAAGGATAATTCCCTTCAGTCGGACGATGATTTGAACAAAACCAGATACCCCCGTATCTTTTATAAATTTTGCGTAGTTCTGCATAAGATTAGTAAAGTGAGAAATCTTCAGCTAAGGTTGATTTACTATACTGTGAAATACGAAACTCCACAACCAACATTTTCCTTTCGCATGCCAAACAACCGCAGTTCAATGCGGTTTTGGTAAAAGTCTGTTTTATTTCAATACGGACTGGTAATTTTTAAGTAAAAATACAGCTTCTTGTCTCAAGTTGCTCTTAACCCACGCTTTTTCCTTTTCGCCCGGTAAAAGTTCAGCCAATCCTCGCAATATCTCGTTGTCCTTGACCGCTTCAATAACCAAAACGCAATCAGCTATATGTTCTTTGATAGTTTTGCCGGTTCTTGCTTTGACCACCTCGGCATTGATGTCCCAATTATTTTTTGCAAAAAACCAAATATCGTAAATATCGCGCATGGCGAGCAATCTTCTGCTGGTTAAAGCAGAGAGCTTGCTTGCAAAAAAATAATCCTTCTTGCCAACAAGCATAGAAATGCCGAGATATTCTTTCACTTCGTAATGCTCTTTAATATCCGGCATAAGAATTCTCACATTCACTTCAACTTTGATATTGTGGTCGGTATCGCCATAAGAGAGCAGAAAGAAAATGGTGCTTTGTTTTATATAATTTTCTTTAACCTCTCCGTATTTCGCCAATATGCCGGCAATTTTCTCGTATACGAGCTTTTGCGCAGCTTCATTAACAGACAATAAGTCAAAATCCAAATCAACAGAAAATCTGGAGAGACCATAAAAAAAGTACGCGCAGGTACCGCCTTTGAACCCAATAAGGGAAGAGATGGAAGTATCAGAATAGATATCACGAAGAATCTGCCCCATGATGAGCTGATGTTTTTCTTTATTGAGCATATTTTTTGTATCCAGCCAGCCGCTTTATCAACTGCTTGTTATCATACATTTTAACCAATTCAAAACATTTCTCCCAGTTAATTGCTCGGAGGTTATCAAAATAAAATTTAGGAGATAAATAAATAGTATCTAGGAATGCTCGCTCCGGCGTGGCGATGCTGTAATTCTTTTCATTCTTAATGCCAAGCGCGTTGTAAAGAACGCTGTCTTTTAATTTTCTAAAAATGATCGCGTGACCATCAATCTTTTTTGTAATAGGATAGGGACCGGCTACAAAAATCGCCTCGTGATGCTGAAAAATAATTCCAGCTTCTCGGAGAACTGTTTCAAAACTTATGTAAGAAGGGGTATACACACTTGTTGCCAATTCTTTAACATCATATTCCTTGCTCTTTGCGAATATGCCGCGAGTCAAACGAATCAATGATCCTTGTTTGGCATAGTATTTAATCTTTGAAAAAAGATTGGCCGTGTTAGTTTCCTCCCAAATCAAAGCAATATCCTTTATAGTCAGGATTGTCTTTGAAGATTGGTATAGCTTGGCAATAAGATTGTCGGTAGCCATATATCAATATGTTTAATGGAAAGGTGATATTTCCACCTTTCCATTGTATATTATTAAGGAATGGGGATCAAGTGTCTCTACAAAAACAAAACCGCAATTCAATCCTCCACTCTTCAATATATTCAAAGTGAAAACCTGAATTGCAGCTATGAAACTGTTATAAAGAACTGCTCCACTGTTCAGTCCTCCATTGCTGAAGAACTGAATTATGGAGGGAAGCGTACGCGTTTCACTAACGCGTACGCTTCCCCTTTTTGAAGATTTTGATTACGGAGTTCTCCGAACTCCTTTTTTAAGTTAGAAGCGCGGCTCCGATAATATCGCTTAGCAGGAGCATTTCCTGTTGCGGAAAAAACCTGTAATGCCGCCATCCAAGGGTGGCACGGTAGAAAAAGATGGATTGGTATGCTGGATCCCCACACGGACTCCCGTCTGTGTGTACCTGTTGCTCCCACAGAAAAAAAATGGATTCCCCGGGCAAGGCCGTGTTGTACCGATCCCTTGGGTTCGTCTTGGTTATGACCTCCCCGAGGTCGTTCAAGACATCTTGGCTTTTCGTAATCATCCACTTGGGCTCCCCATGGGAACAGTTCCCTATGGGGATTACGAAGTTTCCCGGAGGAGCGCGACGAATCAGCGCCCTCACGTCCTCGTTGAAGGCGCCCTGCAGGCGGCCCACCTCCCAATGGGACATCCGTCCCTGGCCGCAGGAATTCACTGCAGTCCCCTTTCCTTGAAGATCGGCTATTTCTCTCTCAAACTTTGGAAATAACATTTTTTCTCTCCCTGGCACGGCCTGCCGTTCGGTCAGGGCTTATGCGCCATTATTTGGTCTGCTTGCTATTCTTCATAGTGTGGTGTGAATAGTTGTCCCTTCTTGCTGGGCTCACTTGATCAGGAAATTCAGAGATATTGCACAATCGG
>MHTV01000013.1 GCA_001823215.1 Candidatus Wildermuthbacteria bacterium RIFCSPHIGHO2_02_FULL_45_25
CAAAATATAGTCTTTGCCCGGATTGATGGAATGGGCATTCGGAGTTTTATCACTCATCTTAATCGTCAGCAATCCTTCCCGAATATGCTGATCGCTTCTTCCTTTGCCGTCCCAATTTCCAACCGCAACAACGGATGGAGAAAAGCCGTATTGGAGCCCTCTCGCGGCAATCAGCACATTATCGCCATCGGTAATATCAGCGTTCAACGTGCGTCCCGCGCCTCCGGCAACATCGGCAAGAATTCTGAATCTCCTTGTTTCTCCACGCTTTAAGACAATCTTCAAGTTATCCCATATTACCCTTCCATCAGCTGACCAAAAAGAAACTGTCTTGATAAGCTTTTTGTTTGTCAGATCATAGAGTTTAAGATTTTTACTCTCTGACAAAAAACTTGAACCTGCATGCAAAGCGGTTATCCGATCAATCACAACCGCTTCTTCATCTCCTGTCATAACCGCAAATTGATTCAGAAACGCTTCTTTTCTGCCCACATTTGGAGCAACATCAAAAATGGGATCGTCCTCCCGAACTTGCATACTCGCAATACCCATCTGAAGAACGGAAAAACTTTTCCCTTGCAAAGGAAACATCCCTTGCACACTCATATTCTCTGCCTGAATATCCACTGTTTCCTGAATCCCCAACACCACAGTTTTGCCGGTAGTTACGCCAGAAGGAATATCCGCCTGAATAGAAAAAGTCCGCTTTGCGCCAACAGGAACACGCAACGCAGGCAAGAATATCATTGTTGCTTTTGCATTCGCATTCAAAGAAACATTGTTGCCCAGAGGAATTCCATTTTCATCGAGAAGTTGAATATTTTCAACGTCCTCGTTCGTGCTCAAGCCAGAATGCGATATCGTCAGAGAAATGATCCTTGCCTCTCTCTCGAGAGCAGTCATCGTGAATTTTGTAAATATGCTTCGAGTACCGCTTGCGATCGTGCCGCCCATGGGAGTATCTGGAGCCAACGCAATCAATACGCCCGCAGTTGGCGAGACAGAGGGTGAAGCCACGGCTGATGGAGAACCTGCCGGGATCCCTGCAAGAATTCTGTTGAGCTTTGCTTTCGTAAACTCATCGAATACTCCCGTTGCCAGCGTTTTTCCTTGAGGAGTTAAAATTTCCGAAGCGTATTTCTGCTGAAAGCGGATAAGCCCTGCTTTCGTGCGATTGCCAAAATAGGAGCTTTCATTCCCCGGCGCGCCAAATCCTTCAACCGCTACTTGTGTTGCAGTATCCATATTCAGCGCGATCTGAAGATATTTCACCTCTGTCGAGGTTGTTCCTTCCGCCAAATCGCTTGCAAATACAAACCCTTGCGGAATACGATTCGGCAAACCATTCATCTGCTGTCCAGATTGAAAAGCAATAAGTTGCTGCTGAAGTTTTCCAAGCTGCAAAAGCAAATTATTAATTTGCGCATGGAGATCCGCCGATCCTTGAGCTGATAGAGAGGAAGGCATCCCTATTACGCCAATCAATCCGATAATCACATATACCAAAATCCATGTTTTAAGTTTCCGCAAATCCATATTGTTTTATATTACCACAAAAGTAAGCATGTAAAGACCCAACTCATTTCAATTGAGCCGCCTCTTAGATGCGCTCAATAGGTTGATAGACACGGAGTCACAAAAAATTCAGGCGGCCTATGTCTGATTTGTCCGGGTAATGCCTGCGGCTTAGATGCCGAGGAACATTCTCCTCATTAAGGAATCAGCTTCAGCCGCATAACGTAGACACCGCTGTCCAGCAACTGATCCTTCTAGCCGACCTTGCCGCGCTATCGGATATATGCCTTTCCGATCGTCAGTAAACAAAAAGCCGGCTTGCGATTCGCTTGCCGGCTCTTTTTTATCAAAAACGATCCAAATAGAACTTGGAAGAACACATATCATTCCCACTGGTTCAATACCGTTCTATTCAGGATATATATTTTTCCAAGTCCAATGTCTCGTCAATCCTAACTTGTTTTACAAAATCCGGCACATGACTTACTAAAATCATCGCTCCTGCATATCTATTGAGAGCCGCGGCGATCACCGGAATGTGGCGAAAGTTGATATGGTTTGTTGGCTCGTCCAAAATCAATAGCCCCGGCTTTTGCAGAACTAAACGGGCAAAAGCAACCAACCCCTTTTGGCCTTCAGACAAACTTCCGATTTTGGAATGCATCATTTCTGACGTGATCAAGAATCCTGCCGCCACGGCTCGAAGATTTTCTTCTGATTGTTCTTGAGATACGCGGCCAAGAGATTCGTAGACCGTATCTTCAAAGTTCAGCGTGGAAAAATCTTGGCGGTAATATCCCACTCTTACGCCAGCAGCAATCGTAGCTCCCTTGGATATTCCCGAAGCTAACGATTCTAGCAATGTTGTTTTGCCGATTCCGTTTGGCCCGGTGATGAGCAAATGTTCATTTTTCCTCACAGAAATTTTCGCCGCGCATTCCACTGCTTTATGATCCTTGATAATCGAAAAAGATCGAATACTTACGATTTCCCCGGCCATTTCCTCTTGCGCAGGAATTATAAATTTGCGGATTGTTTTATCTTCTTTGCGCACCTCTACCATTTCTTCTTCCGCCTGTTCCACCCGATCTCTCATTTTTTTTGCCACCAATCTCATTTTTCCTCCTTTGTGGGAGAAGAAGTTCGCTTTATCTTTGCTTTCCTGAATCTTCTTTGCCAATTGTGCGTTTTTGCGATTTTCTTTTTCAATGCGCGCGGCAATTTCCTCCAATAAATCCAGATAGTTTCCCACGTATTGCTCAACCTTTCGAGTAAACACATCCAAATATAAAACACCTTGCGTAAAAGCGTTTAAGAATTGAGCGTCATGGGAAATGACGATACAGGTTTTGGGATAATCAATAAGAAACTGGGTAAGATGAGCAATGCCGGATTTATCGAGATTATTGGTTGGCTCATCTAGCAAAAGTAAATCGGGGTCTTGAATCAACGCGGATGCTAGCAGCAAACGCGCTTGTTGGCCGCCCGAAAATGATTTCACCAACCTCTCCTTGGGCGCTGCCAGATTTACCACCTTCAAAACTTGATCAATCTTTGGGTCAATATCATATATTTTCCTGTTGAAACATTTTTCAAAAAATTCCCTCACGGTCAACTCAAGCTGATTACGCGGGATAACTTGCCTAGCGGTGGCAACCGATAAGCCGGGAGCCAAATGCGTAGCTCCGGATTCCGCTTCCAATTGCCCGCAAATCAGTTGAAAAATCGTGCTTTTGCCAGCTCCATTCTGTCCCATCAGCGTAATTTTAGCTCCCCGGCGCACCGTAAAACTTACCTCATTCAGAATGGGCTTTTTGGGTCCGTATTCAAACGTAACGTCATCAAATCGTAAAATAACTTCGCCTTGCGCCATACAAAGAAAACAGCTTTAAATTATACCCCCATATCCTACCTTATTTCGCAAAAAATTGCACCCTTCGAGAACAATTACCGCATTGCGCATTCCATCTTACCATAATGAAACAGACCCCAAACACTTTTCTCGCGGGTCTGTTTCATTCGGCTTTCTTCGCACTCATAACTTTTCACTTATCTTATCTTTATGCGCTTGTGAATGTGCTCTGATGGAATTTCTCTGGCATTCCATCCTCGCCCTTTTCATCCTGCGCAGGATCTTCTTTCTGCGGAAGAGGAGTAATCTCCCAACTCCTCATTCCTCCACTTTCTCCCTCCTCTTCCATACTCATAATAACACAATTATACATTTAGTCAATATCATGCCGTGTAACTTTTTGCTTTAACGCGGAAAAGTTATCAAATAACGAAACGAACATTCAACATACGGAGGATTTCCTTTGTTCCTCTTCTTACTCGATAGTTTCCTCTCTTTGGATTGAGCTTTTATTCGCTGCCCTCTTTTTTCATGGTTTCGAGCTCTTCCTCTGAAAAAGAAGTAAGCCAAAAAATAAATGGCCGCCGAAGCTTATCTACCGACCAATTATTATCTTTAAACAAAGACGGCTTATCCACCTTAAAACGGGAAAGCAAATAGGGGGTTGCTTGAAGCGCCCGGGAAGACAATCTGTTATGCTCTTGAAGAAATTGCTGTTTTTTCGTCATAAGAAAGAAAAACAACTCCGATGAGGAGTTGCGGGATTGCGAATTTTTTATAGATTTCTAAAGACCTCAACTCTTATGCTCAAGATATCATAGAAATTAATATACGTCAATGAAACTATCCTCGAACACCATACCTCTTCTGTGATAGGATAACTATATGGAACAGCTTGTGAAATTTCTTACTGAACAAGGAATCCTGAAAAGTCCGCATATCATTGACGCTTTTCATACTGTTGACCGCAAAGATTTCGTATTGGCTGAATATCAAGAACAGGCGTATGAGGATTATCCCCTTCCCATTGGACATAGCCAAACAATCTCCCAACCCAGCACCGTGGGCTTTATGCTCGAACTTCTTGGACCAACGCAAGGAGAAAAGATTCTTGATATGGGATCGGGTTCGGGCTGGACAACTGCTCTTCTGGCACAAATCGCAGGCGATCAAGGAAAAGTTTTTGGCATGGAAATTATTCCGGAACTTGTGAGCTTTGGCCAGAAAAATCTCCAAAAATATCATTTTTCAAATGCCGCCATTCTGCAAGCCACAGACGTATTGGGATATCCAAGCCAAGCTCCATTTGATAAAATTCTGGTTTCCGCCGCCGCAAAAGAAATTCCCCAACAACTGATTGATCAGCTTGTCATTGGCGGCATCATGGTTATCCCGATTGAAAACGCGGTATGGAAAATAAAAAAAGTATCTCCCAAAGAAACCGAAACGCAAAAATTCGAAGGATTTGTTTTTGTTCCCCTTGTTACCAAATAATGGGAACGCCAAAAAACTGCAGCACATATCCTGTCGTAGAATCTTTGTTATTGCTCACGGAAGCAGAATTAAAAGTTCCCATCGGGAAATTGCTTGTCGCTCCCATACTCTTTACCGCCGCCATCATCGCCACAAGAGATTGAGGGGAATCCGCTTCCACAAGTCCTGCTAACTTTGGCTCCATAAATGTGAGCGAATAAGCTGACTGTTCATCAAGAGGTCTTGCCTGTTCTTCCGGAAGATAATGAGAAAAATCCACGCTCGCGATAATAAACGTATTTGGTGTGGCTATCGAAGCAAGAAATTCCCCAAAAGATTCCGCCATCTCATTGGTACTGCTCGAACGGAATACAATAGGGACAACTGTTGCCTTTGGGAAAAATTTACCGATCAAGAGCATCTGCGAGTGGATCGAATGATCGTTAAACGGAAGCTCGTCATGAACGGCAAATGTTTGCTCCTCGAGTTTATTAAGTAATGCTAAATCCGGCTTCAATCTTCCAAATGGCGTCAGAAACGGAGCTTTTGAGAAACTCACATCGCCTTCTCCTCTCTCAAAATGGTCAGGGCCTAGGATGATAAAAGTATCCACTTGTTTGCTTTTTTGCAGTTTGGCATAAAATTCAACAAGCAAGGGAATTGCGGTTGGAATATGATGGGGAACAACTCCTCCCATAAGATATTGCGCGGCTATAGCTTCCACATTCTCAAATTTTTCCGTTTGAGTTTCAATGTATCCCGCCTCTTTAAAGTACGCAGATACATGCGTTACACCCGACCCCTCTTTCTTGCTGGGAGTAATATCGTTATGAGCGCCACTCAAGGAAAGCGCAATGCCCGCAAAAACAACAATACAAACAGTTTGGAAGATGACAATTTTTCTTTTCATTCGCGAATGCTTATTCGATCCGGAGCAGACACATTCAAACTTTGGGAACTTTTTGCGGACTGAATCAATACGGGTTCCGCCTCATATTCGCCTTTTGTCACCACTCTCGCATAATAAGAAAGCGCGGAGCACGATCCGAATTTCGGATTCCAATCTAAAAAGGTAACGGTCTGATCTTCAATGCGAGCTGGATATCGCACGCAATCGCCCTCTTTGCTCTGTATAACGTTGAGCCGTGTTACCGCTCGCAACCCACTGGGCAAATGATCTATAACTTGATAGCGCCCCTTCAAAGCCCCTAATCCAAATGAATCGGATAATTCAATTTTTACGATATCTCCTTCTTTGAATTCTGTCGTTGGCATCCCGTTTACCACATATCTTCTCGTAACACGCAAAGATTCATCCATTGCAAGCTCTTCTGGATCAACCGCTTGGTCATACCTGCTCACTACATCAACTCGTCCGCTCACATTCTCAAAACGCAAAGTTTGCAATTCTTCTGGCGCCATCGCGAGCCGCACGCTTTCGCCTGCTTTCAGAGTATGCGAATCCGCGCGATCCTTTGTGCGATAGGCAAAACTCACATCTTCTCCTTTCAAGCGAGGCAACACAGCTTTCAGATATCCAAGTAACTCAAAGTTAATGAGCTTCTCTTTGGGCTGCTGTTCAAAAACATACGAAGCCAAACCTTCAGCTTCCGGCTCTTGAAGACTGCCCGCCAATTGAGCGAGAAGCGCAGTGAGAATAATATTCTCATCTGCTGACTTTAATTCCTCCACAAAAAAATAGGGAGATTTGCTCACAAGTTTTTGTTTCAGATGCTCTTGATAATATGCGCGCGCCTCTTCTTTTGCTCCTATCGTATCGAGCGCAAGAGCAATATACGCCTTGTCCATAAGAGTCAAATCCTTTTCATCCTTGATATGTTGCAAACTCACCAACACCGGTTCTTTCAGCGCAGCCAATCCATACAAAGCCAAAACTACTCGAGAGGCATCTGCCTTTCTATCATTCAACGATTGAGTGAAATAGGTTTTGAGCATTTCTCGGGAAATATCTATATTCTCTTCTTTCATGAGATCGGCGAATTGAGCGCTCACTCGCAAATCCTCATCGCTATAAGGAAGCAAGGCAATACCTCCGCTTCCCGGCTGATACGCGCGAAATTCAGGAGATTCATCCTCTTGTTCTTCGCCAAAGAATTTTTTGAGCAAAAGCCCGCCGAAATACCGGCTTGAAACCTGATCCACTCTTACTCCACCGCTTTGAGCAAGAGCAAGAAGCGGCCAATAGTAGATTGCTCTTTCTTGCGAAGTGAAGATCAACTGCGTAAATCCCTTTTCGTTCCCTTTGATTCCTTCAAGCGAAGAACTCACTTGATGGTATTCAGCCGCACTTTGAGTAAAGTAACTATCGAGCACTCTTATCTCTTTTACGATCGCGTCGCTGAACCCTCCCGCATTCGCTGACACTTTTATCTGATGAGTTCCGACCGAAAGCTGTCCCAGATTAAATTCTTCCGAGCGAGATCCGGATTTTTCGAGCAACTTGAAAGGCAACGTATCACTTTCCACGCGATAGGTTACAGGATATTGAATTTCTTCCGTGCCGAATACTCGCGTTCGAATAATAAGTTTATCGCCATCCAGATACGTTCGATTCAACGATGCCTCCACAAAGAGAGGCAATCCAACAGGAACAAACTCAATTGTTTTGCCCGCGAGCCAATCTTTACTCACTGCCTGCAATGTTACTCTCCACGACGTGATATTGTCTGGTAACGCAAAGGAAACATTCGCGCGGCCGTCAGAATCCGTCAAAATAGATTTATATATCGCGACATCCTCAAATTCTCCCCGCGCTTCGCCTCCTCCTTTCTCTTCGTTATGAACATACAAGGTATCCGCAAAATAGGTATGATTGCCTTCCACTTCAAAGTTATGCACGTTCACCCACTCATCCACTTTTTGGATAGAAGTTACCGCAACTTGCTTGCCCATGGAATTTTGGAGCATATCGCCGATCTTCAATTGGCCGGCTTTGTTCCATTCTCCATTGATATACAAGCGATGATTTTCGGTTACCCGAAGCTTGTCATTCACAATTACATATCCCCTCACCAAATGAGAAGTTACCCTTGCCACTTTTGCCTCCACCAATGCGCTTGAATCTTCCGATTCTTTTGTGAGAATTGTTTCGCCCGCATGCACGTCTTCAATGGATTTGGATCCCAACGGTGTCAAAATCTGTGTCCCCGACAAGAAACATCCTCCAAGCTCCGCGCCAGATTCCAATGGAGTGAGATGGGAAGATCTCGTCAAAAGGGAAACATACACGTCATTGTATAACGCGCTTGTAATATCTTTTTCTGTAGGATTTAAGGTAAAAACCGCTTCATCCAAAGCGCCGATATGCACTTGAGCTTCTTTGGGATTGCCGTTGGGATCGGTTACTTCAATATTCAGCCGCACTTCTTCTCCCGGCTTATACCGTTCTTTATCTTTGCTTACGTTAATCTGTAATCTTTTTTCTTCCGCCTCAAAAGACAAATTCATCGGCCAACTGTCATGAAATCTCTTGCCGCTAAACCAAACCCCAATGACATTCACATTCGGGATATACATATCCTGGAACGTATCGGTATAATTTGGCTCATCGGCAAGCTCATACGAATGCACTCCGCCTACCACTCTTATAAACAGGAAATCACGAGGAGATGATGCCACCGCATTGCCAGCGTTATCCTGAAGCTCAAGAGAAATTTTCTCTCCAAGCTTGTATTGCTTTTTCTCTTCGTCTCTATTCTTTAATGCTACTCCAGAGGTATCATACCCGGAGAACGGCGAACGAGAATATCCAAACGCATAGCGCTGAACTTCCACTGCGCGACCATTCGTGTCTCGCGTCGTAAAAATAATTTTATAAGTTTTGTCTTCTTCGAGCTTCTGTTCAAAAGACGTTTCCCCTTTATCGTCTGTTGTTACACTCATTTGTCGTACGGTGTGTTCCTCGGTCGAATAGTCGTAGATAGGGTACGTTGCCTTATTAATAATGTCGTATCTCGTGCCTATCTGCGTTTTCTTGAAGATCACTTCTTTAACCTCAACATTCACCGCGTTATTCGCAACCGCGGCGCCCAAATAATTATTTTGAACCCAAAACGGCTGACCCGCTTGAATCTTCTCTAATGTAACTTCGCGCAATTTCAGATTGAACTTAGAACTATTGCTCCCTACCTGCTGATCTGCTTGCAGATCCATATTCGGTCCAAACACAAGCACCGACACGCTTTGAGCAATTTCTCCTTCCTCTGCCAACACCGGCGAAACTGTTATACGAAGATACTTTGGCCAATACGCGCTTGCGATATAATCGGTTTTCACGGTAAAGTTTCCTTCTCCATTTTCATCGAGTTGTACGCGCGAGCTAAGCGGACCGTTCAAATACCCCGCGTATTTCATTTGTCCATTGGAAACCGGCGTGCCGTCAAAAAATTCTCCGCGCACCTTCATATTCACGGAATCTCCCGCGAAGATCGCATTTTTATCTGGCGTTAGCGTCAAGCGATACGCAGGCGCAACATACGTTTCCACGCTGACATTTTCAGAAACAATAATCTCATCCCCTCTCTTCATGCTCAATTGATACAACCCCGGCTTTAATCCGGAAAAATTCATCTCGCCTGTGAGCGTGTAAAAATCGCTTACCTTTGCCTTTGTTTGCGCATACACCGTTACGTCATCTCTCGACGTGCCGTACCAAAAAGGAGTGGAAAGTTGCATTGTAATTTCTTCCCCTTTCACGTCCGAGCCGTTTCTTTGCTTCATCACGCCCCAAAACCTCAATGTGTCATCTGGCTGATACACCGTCTTATCCAAAGATAGATAATCCCACCATTGATCAGGAGAATTTATTTTATAAAACCCTCCATATCGAGATTCAATCGGGATTGCCAATTCCTTGCCCTGCGCTTTGACGATATAAAAAAATGCGGGCTCCTTCCAATAAGAGTAAGCGTCATCGCGAGCAGAAACAAGATCTGCGGGAGTTTCAAATTGAGCTACTCCATCGGCATTTGTCTTTCCAATTTCACGACCCTCAAAACTTACATGGGCATCGGCTTCTCTCTGCCCTCGTATCAATGAACGCAACCAAATCAAACTTTGACTTCCGCTTACCGCCACATAGTTTGAAAAATTCGTGACCTGAAACCACGCCTGATGTGGTTTTTTATCCACTGTTATCGTTAGAACATAATATCCTTCATCAAACTTTTGCGGAATTCGAATAAACTTCACGTCCAACTGATTTTCCATGGAAACATTGCTTTCAAAAATTTTCTTTTCGTCCGGAGCTTCATACGGAACAAACCGATTAAATCGGGACCAGTTTGTTTGGAATCGCAAAGAACTTTTATACGACTCGACAAATTGGTTCACGGTATCAAAACGAGCTACATTCACTGATAATTGAGAAGCGTTCGGGACGTTGGAGGCATATACGGCAAACGCTGGTTCATTTGCCAAAGGAAATTCCCAAAACGTTTTATCGAAGCCAAACTGCGCCATGGAATAACTCGGGCTTTCTGCTTCAGTTTCAAATTGAAAGACGTGATTTTCAGATAATGCGTCTTCACTACCTTCACTCTTCAGCCCCTTTTTCACGGTAACCGTGTATACTTTTTGAGGATCCAACGGACGGTTGGGAATAAACACGAGTACATTTCTGTGCTGTTCAAACTTTCCCTGAATTTGGGGAAAAAATTCCACGTAATCCTGCGGATGAATCAGCTTCTCTCGGTTAAACGTTATCTCAATGCCAGTTGGAACGGAAACTCCAGACCCCTTGTCTCGCGGAAGCGTTGAGATAACCTGAAAAGGAGCTTTCACCTGATACGCCCAGCTATATGTTTTTTCCGAGATAGGACTCTCGTCAATTTTAAACGTTACAATCGCGTTCTCTGGCAGCTTCTCTTTCGGCTTAATCTCAAAACCTCCCAAAACCTTCTTAACCTCTATTTTCACATCGGGATCCAAGGATAAATATCTCTCAACTGCGCTCTCATCAATATCCGCCGCACTCTTTAAGGTAAAGGTTGTGGAAGGATGAATGCCAGCCGCATCCGCGACATCGGCACGAAGCTCGAACTGCGAAAACGCGACTTTTTCTTTTTTTACAGCGCCAGACAATGCCAAACCTGCCCCGACAATCAGCGCAAAAGCAATCAGAACATTGAGATGTGGCCGATCTTTAAAAAAATCGAAAATTTTTCTCATAGTTGAAACAGCAAAAGGATGACATATCTTCATCATAGCACAAGAATATCGTCACACCCCTCAAAACCAAAATAGGTGGACTATTTTTTGAACATATCATTTCTCCATAGAAACTACTTTCACCTGCGTAAGCTCGTGGAATCCGAATTTCCCATGTTCTCGGCCAATGCCTGATTTCTTATATCCGCCGAACGGATTGCATGGCTTTACATAGCTGATATTGTTTATGCTCACCATTCCAGATTGAAGTTGAGATGCAACTCGCAGAGCGGTTTCTTTGTTTGAGGTGAACACATACGCGCCAAGCCCGTACGCAGTATCGTTTGCCAGCTCAATAGCTTCTTCTTCGGTCTTAAACGAAACAAGAGGAAGCACAGGCCCAAACACTTCTTCTTTCCATACTCTCATATCCTTGGTTATCTGCGTAAGCAATGTTGGCTCGTAAAAAGCTCCTCCAAGATTTTCGAGCCGATGCCCTCCAATAACTATCTCTGCTTTCTTGTCTAAAGCGTCTTTCACTTGTGCCTCCAGTAACTCAAGTTGACGGCTTGCCACCAACGGGCCAATATCCGTACTTTCTTCTTCGGGGTTGCCGACTTTCACCGATTTGAGTTTATTTTTCAGTTTCTCCACTACTTCTTCAAATCTGCTTTCATGAACCAACAAGCGTTTCATTGCGTCGCACATCTGGCCGCAATTGGTAAACCGACTCGCATACATTGTTTCTAGCACATCATCCAGTTTGGCGTCTTCAAAGATTATTCCCGGAGCTGAACCTCCCAATTCCATCACGATTTTCATCATCCGCTCTGCGTCTGCCACTACTTTATACAGAGCATGGCCAACTTTTGTGCTTCCGGTAAAACTGATAAGATCAATACTTTCGCGAGCAAGCATATTACCAATATCCCCTCCGCCGTATACTTCCGAAAATACCCCATCTGGCAAACCTGCTTGCGCGATAATTTCCTCAATCAGTTTTCCGCACAGAGCAGTTTCTTGCGAATCCTTAAAAACAATCGTATTGCCGACAATAAGATTTTGCCCCGCTCCCCAAACAAAATTAGATAAAGGAAAATTCCACGGCACAATCACAGCCACCACGCCAATTGGTTCGTAGAAAATCTGATCAATGCTTTTTTCATCCTCATAAGTGATTTCCGGAGACAAATAGTTTTCCGCGTGTTCCAAATACCACTGGAAGTAAGAGATCGCATCTTTCACGTCAGCTCTGCTTTGAGAAATAGGCATACCCATTTCTCTCGTTGTCAAAAGCGCAAAATCTTCTTGTCGTTGAGAGAATCCATCAACAACTTTTTTGAGTAATTCCACCCTCTTTTGAACTCCAAGCGCGCTCCATCCGGGAAATGCTCTTCTTGCCCGCGCTACTTTCTCGTGAATCTCTTTCTGACTTGAAACAGCGACCTCGCCGAGAACTTCATTATTGGCTGGATTGATTGAGATTATTGTATCCATATATTCTCTTTATCTTCCACAAGTATTATTTCAAAATTTCAAGCCCTGTGCGGCTTTGCAGATGTCTCACAAGCATCTCAAGCCCTTCTCTGTTTTGATCCGCACTTCGATAGTTAGAATGCACAATTACAAGGATAGTTCCTTTCCCAAGATAACGCATAGCTAGGATATACTCACTTTCATCCACTTGAAAATTAAGAGCTTCCCTCTCCAAATCCATCGCTGATTTGTACTCCACTGCGACTCCGGAAATGAAATCTGAAATACAAGGAGCAATCGCGCCCGAATCTTGGAATTCACATCCTTTATCCCTCTTGCGTTCATACCCTACCCCATAAACCTTGTTAATACGAGATATATCCACATTACCATATAACTCTCGCCACACTTCTTTGTCTTCTATAAATCCCGGATTAGAAAATTCGTTATTCCCTTCTTCGTCAATCGCTAAAAGAAATCCTTCCGGCAATTCTGCTATTTGAGGCACAAACCAGCTCAAATCGTGGTCTGTTACAATAAACTCAAAGCGATATTCTTCCGGTAAAATTTGTTTCTGCGAATATGACACAGGGCTCACGCTTTTAAGCTCCACTTGCGCATCTGCAAACGAAACCGGATCTCCGAACGGTAAGACAACTTCTTCTCTTGCGCCGGCTGCCTCCAACTTTACGCGAACTCGAACAGTGCCAGCCCAGACACATGTAACATCAACAGGACATCTGCTGTCTTCGATAACTTCGAGAGGGGTAACGGAAATTCCTTGCATGGTAATCTTTTCTTGAATACCGGCCGTGCCGGTATTTTCTGCATTGAGTGAAGGGCATAGCGCAAACTCGCAATTGGGACCCGTTCTTCCAACCGCGCTTCCATCGGGACATATCATTGCCTCCATTGTGCAACTCATTTCTTCTGGTTCCGTCTGCGTTCTCAAAAATACAAAAAAACTTGCGCCCAACACGCCAAATAGCAAAAGACCTATACATGCGACACTCTGATATTTTTTCATAATCTTGCTATTTTTTCGCGAGAAAGAAAATAATCTTCTTTAGGTAAACCACTCTCGCAACTTCTTAGGCCATGAGATGAGAAGCAACAACGCCAATGGAGCTCCCCAGTTTGCCGAACGCTCAACAAAATCCCAGATTGATTCTCCCACAAGAGGCCGAAGCAGTGCCGTCCAAAAACCCCAGAGCGCCATCCAAAGCAAAGCAATCCGTATGGGTTTTACGAGAACAAGAATCGCCAAAGCAATATCGAGAATGCCAATCGCAAGGAGCAGCAACTTTGCTAATTCCTCATCAGTAATCCCAAAAACAGAGAACCATTCGATCCATGCTTGTTTGCCTTGGACTGCCAGAACCCCATGGCCGATAAATTCTCCTGCCACTGCGATGCGTAAAACCCACTGCGTAAGATGTAAATTTTTCATATACTTATAATACCATAGAAGAGAATGTTCAGATAAAGCAAATGGTTCGCTAGTCAAGAATAATAATGCTCGCAATAAAAAAGTAGATAAGCAAGCTGAATAGGTCCTGTATGATAGTGGCAACCGGGCCGCCGCCCAACGCGGGATCGGTATGCCGCTTGGAAAGCAAATTCGGAATCAGAACTGCAAGGAATGGAGCTAATGTAAGATTGATAAACATGGTGAACCCGACCGTCAGCCCGATTTCAAAAGAATGAAGCCAATAAGTAGCGAGCGCCCCCAGAACAGCGCCGGAAATAAAACCAAGACCGGCGCCAACCGCGCTCTCTTTGAGCATATACTTCACCACGCCGACCTTCTTTTTTGAGAGTACTCGCACGTAAATCGTTTCCGTTTGCGTTCCCACCGCATCGCTCAAATACACAATAATAGGAATAAAAAAAGCGAGACGCACGTCCGCCGAAAGAATTGCCTCATATTTGGAAACAATAAACGTCGTCAGCACCCCTCCTAAGAGCCCAATAAAAATCCATGGAATGCGCCGTTCAATCAAATGCTCAACGCTCTCTTGCGTAACATCTTCTTCCTGATATGTTTCGGGAAGTTTTTTGTCCATAATGCTCAATGATACTATTTTCCGGCGACTTACATTTCCTCGTTCAATGGGAGAAAGAATGTGTTCCGTTCTTATTGCCTGCAGTTCGAGCACAGACCAAAAAATTCCAAAGAATGTCCTGTAATCTGAAAACCTTTTCCCCTGGCAATTTTCTTCTCGACAACATCCAAATCCTGCTGCAAGTCCACATCCTCCGCGCGTTTGCACTGCACGCATACCACATGATGATGATGCTTTCCCACAATTTCGTATCGTTTTTTCTTGTCTCCAAATTCCACCTCTTGGGCAATGTTTCGCCCCTTTAAGAAATCGAGCTCCCGATACACCGTGGTCTTGTTCACATCAAGTTTTCGCTTTTTGAGTTCCTCCCGAATTTCATCGGCAGAAAGCGGCGATTTGCTTGTTTCCAAAAGCTCAACTACCGCGCTTCGCACGTTTGTAATTCGGTGCCCTTGTTCTCGCAATACCGAAATAACAGACTCTTGCTTCATATCGCTATCTTAATGCGCCTTGTCAGCGAAGTCAAAATAAGCGATTGGAAGAATCTGGTGACACAATCGCTTATTTCATATATATTCTGAATTGCCCAACTTGATCAAATCGAGCTTCTTGGCGCGGCTCCAGCTTTTCATTTCCACTTCCCGGCTTCGGGCTTGCTTGAAGTCCGAACATACTTCTGAATATCGTAATACCACCGGTCTTCTCATCTTTGTGTAATGCGCGCCTCGTTTTGACTCGTTGTGTTCTTTGAGACGCTTGGCAAGATCATTGGTGCAACCCACATACAAAGTCTCATCCTTACACTCAAGAATATACACATAAAACGTCGCGCCCTCTGATTTGTTCCCTTGCTCTTTGTCCGTTACGTCCATGTATCCAATCATACTGTTTTTCGAGGATACTCAAAAGCGGAACCATCCTTTGCAATTTTTCATATTTGCGAAAGAGGAATCTCCACGAAAAAGATAGTTCCGTTGGAACTCGCTGCCGGAGGACTTTGGAAAGAAACCTTCCAGCCAAGATAATCGCATATTGTTTTCACGATAAACAGCCCAAGACCTGTTCCTTTTTCTTTTACTTGTATTACATTCGATGCCCGGAAAAATTTTGAAAATATTCTTGCCTGATCCTGCGCTGGAATTGAAAACCCATTATTTTCACAGGAGAAATGATACGAATTTTTTCCTTTTGCAAGCACAACCGCCACGCGCGGATCAGACACATCCGCATACTCTGCCGCATTGTCTAATACATTTTGAAATACCTGCCCGACAAGCGATCGGTTTGCCTTCAAGGGAAATTCTTGCGCATTTTTGCGAAACTGCAGATTCACATGCGTATGCCGCTTCTTCTCATCTGCCACGATCATCTCGATCTCCTTTTGAAGATCAAATGTTATGGGCGCCTTGTTGATATCTCCAACCTTTGCAAGAACCATCAAATCACCCACTAAATCCAACAACGCATCATTTTGACGATAGAGATTTTCCAGAATATACCGATCTTTTTGCTTTGGCTGTTCCTCGTGCAGTAAAAAATCAAGCGCCCATTTCATCGTTGCCAAAGGATTTTTCAATTGATGAGCGAGAATCGAGATAAACTCTTCTTTGAATTTTTCTTTTTCTTTTCGATCGCTGATATTCGGTTCAATCGCAATAAAAAATTTTATTCCGTTTGCTTCGTCTAAAATCGGAGAAATATGAAGTTCCTGCCAATAGAGCGTTCCGTCTTTTCGTTTGTTTTGCACCTCTCCCACAAACGGCTGTTTTTCCACTTTGATTCTTTCCCACATTTTTTCATAAAATTCTTTCGTCATTTGCCCGCCCCAAAGATCCCCGGGATTCTTCCCAAGAGCTTCTCGTTCTGGAAATCCGGTTAGACCTTCCGCGGCTTTATTCATATACAGAATATTCCCGTTCTCGTCGGTTACCACCACATGATCTTGCAAAGCGTCCAACCCAACTTTCAGAGGTTCTAGCGCTTTTATGCGGGATAACAATTCATTTGATAAAAGAGGGCTTCGCACTGTCATAGTATTATTGTATCACATCGTTTTTTATTAAAGGTGTTGTATGCATATCCCAAACCTCCGGAAACAATTTACAACGGCTAAGATTATTATATATCCCGCCACGAAATCTGCAAAAAAGAAAACTCGTCAATGAGGACGAAAAAGTTGCCAAATTCTTTAAAATAGTCCAATATATTCTTATGCTTTCACTTTTGAGAAATGTTTTGCAGAATTTCAAGACATGGCAGGCATTCGCTACGCACATATTTTTAGTTCTCTTTGCTGGATTAACTTTTCTTCATCTTCTTGTTTTTACTTTCCAAAACAAAAGTCCTTTTTGGATAATCTTTGGCGTATACGCAACAGCTACAACACTCTGCATTGTTAATTTACTACTCTCACAAAAATTTAAAAAAAGATTCTTCCGGTGGAGATTCGCAAAAGATCAGATGATCAATGTCTTCGCGCCTCCTATTTCTCTAGTGCTGATGAGTACTTCATTAAGTTTTGTGCTCTTTTCCTTTATAGACCCAGGCGTAAAAGAGACATGGAATGAAGGATTACTGGTAACCAGAGAAGCGCAGGAAATAGTGATGCAATACATAGTTACCATACTTTTTCTTTTAGAAATATTCTTTTTCATCCCCGTAAACATCTACAATTCCCTTATGAGAGAAACCCATATCTCGCGAACAAAAATAGAACTTACTGCCGGAGTTTTTCTTCTCGGAGCTATCATATTTGCTTCTGCCGGCGGACTTCAATTCCTTTCCTCCATGGAAGTATTCCGTATGCTTGCCTTTGTTCTCATTGCAGGAGTAGCTCCCATTGGATGGATGAACGAATTACTTATAGGATCCATTGCAAAGAGACACTGGGAAAACCTTCAGAAATCTCTTTCCCGCAAAGTTCCCCATGGTCCGGTGTTTGACTAATATAAAAATCTCGTTGAGATGGTTTTACATTCTCTTTGCGTTTTACGCTGAACGCCACAAACTGTTTCCATTTATTTTTCTTCAAAGATTTTTGAGGCAAAGATATTTGCGCAATTAAAACCGCTTTCTCATGTCCATGTATCACAACTTCGCTCCCTTCTTTAAGATAAAGACAATAAGCAATTCTTTGGGCAGGCGGACACGTAAACTATTTCCCAATTTTTGTAGTCATAGCAATTCGCCTATGTTTATACATTAAGTATACACATACAAAGTAGGCCCGCAAATCATTTTCTTCTATCCCCTTGTGATGCTTATTAGAACCCAAGCTTCTCGTTGACGATAATAAAGCGGATTTTCCTACCCATCATGGGATTTTCATGTTTGAAGATGACAATCTTAGACAGCAAGGTGCCCACGCCGTACAACTTTTTCATGTGCTGGTCTTCGAGCGATACCACGTAATCTTCAAGACGCTTCATGGCGTTCTCAAGGGTTGGTACAATCTTCTGCGTGCCCACAACGAATATAAGATTTGGCGAAGTGAAAACAATGTGCGATAGCTGACTGCCTGAATTCGAAGCGATTACAAACTCACCCGTTTCTGCGATTGCGTGAACGCTCCCAAGATAATAATCAGACAAAACCGCCTGCTTTCTCAATAAAGCCTGTTCTGCGGGGTCCTTTTCTTGAAGAATTTCCTCATGCAGATTCTTCCAGTCATGTTTTCCTGATTTCAAATAGTCAACAAAGCCAATTTCTTCAAGCGTACGAGAAGAGCCATTCATGACCGAAGCGCCCTTCTGAATGAATGATTTAAGTTTCTCAAGGGCTTCCGCGCGATTGTTCACAACAACTGCTTCAATGCCCCGTTTTAGAAGAGCGTCAACGGTTTTCTTAATTGTTTCTGCGTTAGCCAACGTTTCGTAGTCCATATAGTTTTATCTGTAACGTTATTTAAAATTAAAGAGATAGGTCACATATGCGTCTCGGTCAGTTGACTTAGCATATGACGGCTGCGGGACCTGGATTCGAACCAAGATACCGTCCTCCAGAGGGACGTGTCCTACCATTAGACGATCCCGCAAAGGTAAGCTTTTTTCTCTTGAGACCAAACAATAATCTCAATACGCAGTGATATTATAGCTTATTCCCGAGAAAAATCCACCCTTCAACAAAGTTAGCAAACTCAAAAAAAGAAATGCCCTCCTGGCTTTAAGCAAGGAGGGCTTGAATACTCGGGCAATACCCCGGGGAGGAGAGGATGCCCAAGCAATTTTAATCTAGCAAAAGACGGGAAATTGTCAAAGAAAAGGGGCGGCCATTTGCATGGCCGCCCTTATGATTTCAAAAGCCCTCCTCTCTTCAGGATTGGATGCCGTGTTCCCTAAGAAAGACTACGACATCCCTAACATTTTTAATGCCTGCCGCGGCTTCATCGGAGATCTCTACTTTGAACTCCTCCTCGAGCGCCATCACCAACTCTACTATGTCCAGCGAGTCAGCTTTGAGATCATTGACAAAGGACGCACTCTCGTTCACGTCCTCTTTATCGGCTCCCAGCTTTTCCACCACAATTGCGGCGACCCTTCTTTCAAGGATCGAGTCGGTTGCTTGTGTCACGGAAACACCCCCTTATCTTCGTATTGGTTTTGACTGTTCAGATTATACCTTTTTAAAGCCCCCCGTCAATAACTGAAGTTGACAGCAATCTAAACTCCCCATACCATAAAAGGTAGCCCTTTGCGCCGTGAGAAACTTTGGTTTTACCCTATCGGTTATCGGTGGAGGTGATATGTCGCACCTGCAAAAAGTTGTCCTCGTTCAAGGAAGCCAACCTTCGTCGGTCTTCCGTCGGTCATTCCCTCCGCTCTTCCAAAGCGCGGACGGTAGGCAAGCGGTATACAATGCTCACGAGATCATTGGCGAGCAAACAGTCGCGGGCCAGAAATTCGACCTCATTACCTATTGCCAGATGAAGAATCCCGAGGAGCATTTCCCGCGGGTCGTTCGCATCGCGGCCGACCACCTGCTTACCGTTATCTGGATGATGATGTTCTGGGAAAAGCTCGCTCCCACCCTCCAGAATTCCAAGCATTCCATCACCCATACGGGGTTGCTCGGCCATAGCATGGGAGTGTGGATTGCCGCGTTCGCGGGCGGTCTTTGCGATTATCCCACATGGCTGAAGATTACAGCCGCGCGCGCGATTCACTGTGCGCCCATTGAGGGGAATACCATTGTCATCCGAAGCAAACAGCGCGATAAGAATCCCCCCAATCAAAATACTGATGATATAGGATTGAGCTATCTGGCGGCGCTGTGCGAAGAGCTACGAAGATCAGGAGAGCAAGTTTGGGTCTCTGTGATCAATGACCCCAGAAGGCAAGTCCTCATTTCCGGTACTCCAAGCGGCATCGCGAAAGTGTCAAATAGCTTGGAGGGACTGCAAAACCCCAACCGTGATATCGCGGAAATTAACTTGGGGCCGCCATGGCATACCCAATTACTCGCTCCCGCCAGGGCGGAAATAGCCAAAGCTTTCCCTCCGGCGAGTTCTCTGTATCATCTGTCGGTTCCTCTGCTGGTTCTCAATAAGCGGGGACGATTGAGGCAAATCCGCAAGCCAGAAGAGGTCATCGCGGCAATGCTTCATGAACTGACCGAACCCTTCAATTATTTCCGGATGGCGAGCCAGCTCCCCCCAGTGGAACTGCATGAAGTTTCTGTGGTTGGCCGGCCGTTCTTGCAGAAATTGACCCGCCAGATAAATCCGGAGTTGAATCTCCAACGACAACCACAAGCATCCACGATCCCGCAGCAAGCGCCTGCGTAAATAACTGACACAAACAGCCCCGACGGAAACGTCGGGGCTCATTTATTTTTATGTCCTTCTCTTTTTATTACACCTTCAAATGCTTTCGAATGGCAATCGTGCTGGAGACAATTCCCAGCCCAATGCTTACGGCAAGCATAAGCACCGCAAGCAGAACAAGATTCTCCACCAGAAATTCGGCGATCCTGAACCTCGTGAAATGCTCAATCGCATCGGAAGCAAAGTAGCTCATTCCAAAAAGAAGCAAAAAAGTGAACGCTGTTGCGAGCGCCCCGACAAGAATCCCTTGAATAAGAAACGGCCCGCGGATGAACCAGTTGGAAGCTCCCACCAGCCGCATCACTTCAATTTCCTGCCGCGAATTGTAAATCGTAAGCCGAATTGTATTAAACGCCACGAGCACCGCGATAAATGCTAACGCCAAAATCACCGCCAATACTCCTACGCGGATACTGGTTGCCAGCAACATCAAACGTTCAATCATTGTGGAGCGATCCTGAAAATCCAAATGCGACACAGACGGCATAAAGGAAGAGTTTTCAATATACATGGCAATATCTTTAAATTCCCGCGGATTTTTTGCCTGAATTTCCAAAGAAGGCAACAATGGATTTGTGCCGATAATTTCCAAAGAGGCAATAATATCCTCGTCATTTTCTCTTCTTTCCAAAAATCTTCGGAGAGCTTCTTCTTTCGTGATATATTCCACCAACTGCACTTCTTCTAAAAACAATAGCTCTTCTCTCGCTTTGAGAATATCATCTTCAGACGCGGTCTCTGAAAATTCAGCCCTCACATCAATCGTGTCTTCCAGAAGGTCTATCAAAAAAACACTCATCCCCTGCAGGATGAACAAGCAACTTGCCACAAAAAGCACCACCGTCATCACTAAAAGAGCGGCTCCTGTGGAACTTCGATCGCGGAGAAACTTATCCCACCCGGATTTGACAACACGTTGAAATGAAATAAACATGCTAGAGAAGAAATTTCCCTTTTTCCTCGTCGCGGATTACACGCCCTTCCGTAAGGGTAAGCACGCGGCGGCCCAAACGGTTAATAATATCTTTATTATGCGTGGCAAGAATCATCGTTGTGCCAAGTTCGTTAATCTTCACGAATAAACGCATAATATCACGCGAATGATAGGGATCCAAGTTTCCGGTCGGTTCGTCTGCGACAATCACATGCGGCCGATGAATCAATGCCCTCGCGATTGCCACGCGCTGTTTCTCTCCTCCTGATAATTGATGGGGATAGTGCTCTGCGCGTTCCGCAAGCCCTACAATCTCAAGCACTTCCAGTACGTCGCGCTGAATCGTTCCTTCGGGCAAACCAATCACTTCCATAACATACGCGATATTTTCGTATGCTGTTTTTGCTTCCAATAATTTGTAATCCTGAAACACCATTCCGATATTGCGCCGCAAGTCTGGAAGTTTGCCACGAGGAATTTTATGAACGTTCAAATCCGCGAACAGCACATCTCCGCTTGTCGGACGTTCTTCCGCCAAAAGCAGGCGAAGCATCGTCGTTTTGCCGGCACCCGATTTTCCCACAACCGACACAAATTCCCCCTGCTGCACCCGAAAACTTACATCTTGCAACGCAATTGTCTGCTTGCCATATTTTTTTGTAACGTTTCGATATTCAATCATGATGCTTCATTAATCGGATTTCGGCTTCGATAAAAACGTCTAAATCTCCATCTAGCACTGCCTCGGCATTGGATACCTCCACGTCCGTGCGCACATCTTTCACAAGCCGATACGGATGCAACACATAGGAGCGTATCTGACTTCCCCATTCAATTTGCCGTTTTTCTCCGCGCGCTTTTGCCATCTCATCCTGCCGCGTTTTCTCCTTGAGAACATAGAGTTTCGAGGCCAATACATCCAACGCTTTTTCCTTATTTTGCTGCTGACTCCTCTGGGACTGGGACGTTACGACAATTCCTGTTGGTTTGTGAACAATGCGAACCGCAGTTTCCCGCTTGTTCACATTCTGTCCGCCAGGCCCCGAAGCCCGAAAGAAATCTGTCTGAAGGTCTTCCGCGTTCAACGCGATTTCTGTTTCCTCCTTTAAGCTGACTTCCGGAGTAACTTCCACCGAAGCAAAAGAAGTATGGCGCAAAGACTTGGCGGAAAAGGGCGATATGCGCACGAGCCGATGCACTCCGTTTTCTCCTTTCAGCATGCCAAACGCGTATCCACCCTTAATTTCAAAAGATATTTGCTTGATGCCCACTCTACCTTCCTGGCCAGGATCCCCAAACGATTCATCCACCATTGAAATTTTCCACCCTTTGCGCTCGCAATATCGTTGATACATGCGGGTAAGCAGAGCAGCCCAATCCTGCGCGTCCTGCCCTCCGGCTCCTGCCGTAATGGTCAGAATCGCGTTTGCGCGATCGTATTTGGCCGAAAGAAACGCTCGAAATTCTTCTTTATCAAGAGCATACTGAAGATTTTGAATCTGCGATTGCATCTCTTCTTGAGACCCCGACGAAAGCGCAAGCAATTCCTTGAAGTCCTCAAGTTCTTTCCGCAGCTGATCTATTCGTGCAACCTCCTCTTTTAATTCGGCAAGCCGCTGGCTTTTTTGCGCGGCTTCCCGCGCATTGTCCCAAAAATCAGGACGCGCGATTTCTTGTTCCAATTCTAATTTTTCTCTTTTTTTGCCCGTAATGTCAAAGACGGTCCTGCAGATGCAGGAGCTTACTTTCTAGCGACTCGATGTTTTGAGAGATATCTGCCATACCTTTATGGTATCCCAAATATCGAAAAAATCCAATCCCAGAAACAGGCAAAATACAAAAACTCCGGCAAAAGATATGTTTTTCATGAAAAGTGCGGCAAATTCCGAAATGTTTTTGCCACAAGGGTATAAGCGCGCACGGAGCGCTACTGCGCGAATAAGAACAAAAATTCAGCAGAATTTTATGTGGTGCTTATACCCTTGTGGCAAAAACATTTCGGAATTTGCATAAGAGTATGATAGGATATAAAAATGCGTATTGGTTTTTTTTCTGACACCTATCTGCCCATTGCTCACGGTATTGAGAATTCCATGGAATGGTTCCGAAAAGACCTGGAGAGCAGAGGGCACCAAGTAACGGTATTCGCGCCTTTTTATCCAGGATACAAAGACGAGAATCCCAATGTGATCCGTTTTCGATCGGTGCGTATTTTGCTTAATCGCAATGTGCGGCTCACATTTCATACTCCAAAAAATTCCTCCACGCGAATCTCCGATATCCCGCTTGATATTATTCATGCTCACAGCACCTTTTCTTTGGGGCTTTTGGGTAGAAAAATCGCGCGCGCCAAAAACATCCCATTTGTATATACTCATCATTCCAACTATTTTGAATACGCAAAGCTCTTTTACCCCGAGCGCGTCGTCATGCCGTGGATTGCCATGAAATACACCAAATGGTTTTGCAATCGCGCGGACGGTATTGTCGCTCCCACATTAAAAATGCAACATTCATTAGAGGGCATCGGCGCGACAAAACCAATCACCGTTATTCCAACCGGACTCACCTATTTCCCCACGTACTCTCCAGACGCGCGCGCGCGCATTCGAAAGCGACTTCACATTACAGAGAACGCCGCGGTATTCATCTGTGTGGGCCGTTTGGAGCAAAGTAAAAACATCCAGTATCTCTTGGAAGCATTCAAGATCGCAAAGCAAAACACGGCCTTGAAAGACGCGATATTGATTGTTGTAGGACAAGGCCCGGATCGCGAGAGATTAGAAAAAATCGCCTCTGCGCTCCCCGCTGGGTCCGTGCATTTTGCCGGCCGCGTTCCCAATGGAGAGTTAGACGCGTATTACTACGCGGCTGACGTGTTCTCGTTCGCCTCCTGGATTACCGAGACTCAATGTATCGTCATTGCCGAAGCTCTCTCTCACGCATTACCTGTGCTTGTAATGAAAGACGAATTGTTCGAGCAAGCGATTACGCATGGAGAGAATGGGTTTTTGGCAGAAAAAAATAATCCTGCAGATTTTGCAGGATATATGGTCAAACTTGCAACAGAACAAGGCCTGCGAAAAAAACTTTCTCAAAACGCCCTGCAATCTTCCCGCCAGTTCGCGCAAAATCTCCAGACCGACAAACTTCTCGCGTTTTACAACAAACTCTCACAAGCGAAACAAACATAAAAGGGCTGTCTTTTGGCAGCCCTTTTTCTTTGCGATTGCTCTTTGTCCACTCGTCTATGAGAGTCCTTGCGCAATATCGGTGCGATACCAACTGCCTTCGAATGATATGCGCCGCACATTCGCATAGCATACCTGTTGCGCCTCCGCGAAACTCTTCCCGCAAGCGGCTATCGTCAGAACGCGACCTGCGGTTGTTCCTCCATTCCGCATTCCACCCTTAAATACAAAGATACGCGGATCAAGGTTTTGCAACCCGTAAACCTGAAACCCTATTTGTGGCGTGCCGGGATATCCCGCAGAAGCTATCACCACGCCAACACACACCTCCTCCGCCCATTGCAACGAAAGCACATCCAACGTTCCATCAATCGTTGCCTCGATTACAGATGACAACGGAGTAATCATGCGCGGCAGTATAACTTGAGCTTCCGGATCCCCAAACCGGACATTAAATTCCAGAACCTTCAACCCTTCTGCGGTCAGCATGAATCCGACATAGAGCACACCATGGAATGGCATGCCTTTATCGGCCATTGCATCCAGCGTTCGTTGAATACTTTCTTTAGCTTGGCGCTCCAGTTCCTCATTCCAGAATTCAGATGGACTGTATGCGCCCATTCCGCCCGTATTGGGACCCGTATTTCTCTCGCCGGCAGTTTTGTAGTCGCATGCAGTAACCAGCGGCCGCGCGAATGTCCGGCCGTTGCAGAATGCGAATACACTTACTTCGCGGCCAACCAACATTTTTTCAAAGAGAATCGTGTTTCCCGAATCCCCGAACACCTTTTTTCCCATGAAATCTGTTACTGCATCCGCCGCCTCCTGCCGGGTGCGAACAATCCGCACACCCTTGCCGGACGCAAGCCCATCCACTTTTATAACAATGGGAAGCTCGCATTGGTAAGCATATTCTTTTGCCGCTGCGAGACCTGCAGTTATGCAAGCTGACGCAGTCGGAATCCCGCATTTTTGCATCAGCAGTTTTGCGAACGCTTTGCTCCCTTCCAGCTGTGCCGATGCTTTGGAAGGCCCAAACACATGGAGACCAACCCCCCGCAGATAATCAGAAAGCCCTTCCGCCAACGGATTATCAGGACCAATAACTACTGTCGCGGGATATCTTCCCGCGGAATTGGCATTTGCGCATATTGCGATATTCCCCCATTCTTCAAGGCAGATATCTTTTCTGCAACGTGCCCCCGACAGAGCATTTGGAAGATAGCGTCTTCCCTTGCTCCATCTCCCACTACCAGATACCGCATATCTCCTCCACTTTCTTGGATAGAAGGTTCCACTCTTGATATTAAAGTAATGTCTCGAACCGTCAACAAATTCTACTTCTTTTTCCGCAATTGATACGCGGCAGCATCAAAGGGAGTGCCTTGCAACGCATCCGTCGTGTAAATATTGCTCGGGTTCCATATCATATATCCCGCATAATCTTCTCCAAGCGCTTGTTTGGTAGCTTCAATTTCAGCTTGCACCATCACTTTGTCGTAATTCGCGCCCAAGTCAAAATCTTGCAGCCAAGGCCGCAACTTGGCAATTTTGCGTTCAGGATATAAAAAGCGATAGTGTCTTAATCGTTCCACCGCGGTTTGCATGGAATATTGCACAACCTCGTAGGGATATTCCGCAGGGTTTGCATACCCTTTAAATCCGTCAGCATAATGCGATGGATATACCATGGGAGCTATGTAATCGAAATATCCATACGCGTCCTCGATCACCTGCCCGATTCCCAAATCATCTCGATTGATTGTTGTCAAACCAAATAAATCGGCAGATATTGGCGTGTCGGGCAGCGTTTCTCTCAAATATGCGAAAAATTCGCTCAATATCTCCCGCCGAGGACTTATCTCATTCCAAAAGGGAAACGTCATATCCTGCATATCTCCATCAGAAGGAAAACGGATATAGTCAAAATTTATTTCATCAAAGCCGCGAGAAACTGCGTCTTTTGCCAAAGCTCCCACATATTCCCAGTATTCTTTCGCCGCAGGATCAATCCATGCCAATTCATTCCGATCCAGCCAAAGAGTCTCAACCGAAAAAGCGGGTTTCTCTTGAACCCATTCCTCATTTTTCTCGAGAAGATTACTCCTGCTCTGCACCCCCAAATCAGGTCGTGCTTTTGCCAAAATCGGATCCTGAAAAACCGTAATTCTTGCAATCGCATACATGTTTGCTTCGTGGAAGCCGCGAATGACTCCTTCGATATCGCGGATTCGCTTTTGTTCTGCGCCATATAATTGAGCTGTTTGCACATTCGTATCGTAAGAAATTGTTCCTGAAAAATCTTTCACGTCAATAACAACCGCGTTGATCTCGCCCGATCTTGCCAAATTTTTTGCGTATTCAATTTTTGTTGGCGAACCCCCGGACCAACCAGTAAGGTACACGGCGCGGATTTGAGAAGGCGCCTGCGCTAATTGCCCCTGTGGATTGTACTCTATGACATCTCTTGCCGGAATGTTGGGAGACGGCAAGGGAGAGGGAATTTGAGGAGAAAAAAGCAAAGGAGAAAAAACAGGTGAAGGTTCCTCACTTGCTACCGGCGCAGGGGAAGACCGATAGTCCGAGGAAGAAGGAATCACCTCGTTTGCTCCCGCGATCGGGATAAAACCTCCCTCTGTCTTTTCATATCCAAATACCCAATAAAACGCTCCAGATTGATAATCTTGCCGCAAAAGAAAACCTCCCAATGCGAACTCCATCAAGAAAGAGAAAAGCAGGATACAAATAGCAATGCGATTTCTAGTCACGACGATAGGTAAATATTATGAGCCAGGAATGGGATTTGAACCCATGACCTACGGTTTACGAAACCGTTGCTCTGCCACTGAGCTACCCTGGCAAATTTCGGTGAGTTGTTCTTCCCCGAAACCATCTTCATCATTACTTTTGAGCGGGATACCGGAATCGGACCGGCGCCCTATCCTTGGGAAGGATATGTACTACCATTATACTAATCCCGCCTACGCCTCGCCAAAGCCCACGAGGGCGAAGGCGGGCTTTACCGAGGATTTCAGCGTGGCAATGCCCGCTCCCTCCAGCAAGAACTACCAAGTAAACGGATTCCACCATATTCGTTTTTCTTCTTCGCTCGCGCTATCCGCTTCTCCATTTGCGTTGTCTGACGCTAATACTGTTACCACTTCCTCTCCGTGTTTTTTATACAACCCTTGTTCGCGCAATACCTTTTCCTGATATTCCTGCGTCTGGATAAGAGTTTCTTTTTGCGCTAACTTCTCTTTTTCATGTTCCATATCTTCCAGAGACGCTTGGAATTGCTCCGCTCTCTCTTTCAGATCAGAACGTTTCGCATTCAACTTGATATTCTGATAAGAGAAAAAAAGAATAACCAAACATGATAGCCCCACAAACAGTATCGAAAAAATGACTTTCCTCTTTGCCAGATGTTTTCTTTGCAATCTCGCTGATTGGCGTACACGTATGTTTTTTGTTACCATATCCTTATTACCATAACCAGTAAAAATTTTGCATGAAAACAAAAACAACGTTGCGTGTCATCTGGATCGTGCTCGTAGCTCTCATGGCATTTAGCATGGTCGGCTTTATGATAGCTCCGCTCTTTGGCGTGTAATGTCTATCGTACCGCGTCTTCCGGATTTATTCAAATGGTACGAAATCTCTTATCAAGCGCGGAACACTTCCAAATATACCCTTGAAGGGATATGAATTTTCCCTTTTTCGGCCATCTCTTTTTTGCCTTTTTTCTGCCTGTCTAAGAGTTTACGCTTGCGGGTTACGTCTCCGCCATAGAGAGGAGCGGTTACGTCTTTGCGCTTGGCGCGGATTGTTTCTCTGGCGATAACTTTCCCGTCTGCCGATGCCTGAATAGGAACGGCAAATTGCTGGGGCGGCAGTAAATCTTTTAATTTTTCCGCCAACGCTTTGCCCTCCCGATACGCTTTCTCTCGAGAAACAATTTGCGAAAACGCTTCTTCTTTTTCTCCTGCAACCAGCACTTCCAGTTTCACCAAATCCGCATCTCTCCATTCGGTAATTTGATAATCCATAGACGCCATGCCTTGCGTTACACTTTTGAGTTTATCATAAAAGTCCACCACGATTTCCCGCAAGGGAACCTCATATAATACAATTAGCGTCCGGTCGTCTAAATTATTCACTTCCAACTGCTGGCCTTCGTAGTTTGCCATGAGCTGAATGATATTTGAAAAATAAGACGAAGGAGTGATTATTTCAAGCCACACCCACGGCTCTTTGACCGATTGCATCAAGTGTGCTTCCGGAAAATCCGCGGCAGTTTTCACCGAGAATTGTTTTCCCTTGATATCCCTAATTTCATATTCCACCGACGGGCGGGAAATCACCAAAGAGATTCCGTATTCTCGCTGAATACGTTCTGAAATAATTTCAGAATGCAAAACTCCCAAAAAACCGCATCGAAATCCGCGGCCCAAGGCCTCATGGGATTCCGGTTCATATTCGAGCGAAGGATCAGACAACTTGAGCTTCCACAACGCGTCTTTTAAGCTATCGAACAAATCCGTGTCTTCAGGATAAAAACTCACGAATACCACAGGCAATGGCTTTGCGTATCCGGCAAGCGATTTCACATCCGAGGCCGAGGATAAGGTAATGGTATCTCCAATCCGCACGCGATCTGGTTCTTTAATGCCAGTTGCGATATATCCTATTTCCCCCGCCTTCAAACTTTCCGTAGGTTTTTCTTTGGGCGTGAAATATCCGACTTCTTTCGCAGGAGCTTGAAGATTTGTTGCTTTCAAATAGATTGCTTCGTTTGCCAAAACTTTTCCTTCCATTACGCGCACATACGCCACCACGCCCTTAAAAGCATCAAAGCGGGAATCGAAAATCAGCGCGCGCATGGGAAGCTGTGTTTCCACTTTCGCTGCAGGAACCTGCCGCACGACTGCTTCCAACAGATGGGGCACGTTGAATCCGGTTTTCCCGGAAATGCGGAAAATTTCTTTTTCATCAATACGCAAAAGTTCGGCTATAGATTTTGCGACTTCATCAGTTCTGGCAAAAGGCAAGTCAACTTTGTTAACCGCTGGAATAATCACCAAATGTTGTTTCTGCGCGAGTTTTAGGTTCGCCAACGTCTGCGCCTGAATGCCTTTGGTTGCGTCCACGAGTAAAATAGCTCCTTCCACCGCGGCCAGCGAACGAGACACTTCATAGCTAAAATCCACATGGCCCGGCGTGTCAATCAAATTCAACATATACTCCTGACCGTCTGCGGGACTTTTGTATGTTAAGCGAATCGGCTGAAGTTTAATGGTAATGCCCTTCTCGCGCTCCAGCTCCATCTGGTCTAAAAACTGCTCTTTCATGAGACGTTTCTCCACGGTTCCGGTCAATTCCAAAAACCGGTCCGCCAATGTGGATTTTCCGTGATCAATATGGGCAATGATGCAAAAATTGCGAATTTTTCCTTCCATACGATAACTTACTCCTTATCTACCGCTTTTCCGCCAATTCCGCAATCTCCGCTTTAGTAGAATCGCCAGCAACATTGCTTGCACTCCTCCCGACACAACCAATGCCAAGGGCAACGCAATCACCACTGCCTCCCTGCTTTGCAGGATATTTCCTCCTGCTTGCGCAACAGCCAAAGATGAAAAAAACCGCACCAACAAAAAAGCCAAACCGATATTCAGTATCACGCACGCTCCGCCGATCCACGTTGGGGTTTTGGTATCCTGAAGAGCGAAAAACGCTCTCGTGAGCAAAGGAATCAATGATTGAAATATGATCCCGAATGAAAACACTCCCAGCGCCGCGCCAGTCAACACAACGTCGTCAGCGCTAAATTCGCCGCTCTGATACAACACACGAACGATCAATTCTCGCAAGAGTAAAATCACGGCCGCGCTTGGCAACGTAAACAAAATAATCTTCCTGAAACTCGAAAGAGTCATCTGGATAAATTTTTCTTTGTCTCCTTGCGCCGCCAACTTGGAAAGCAAAGGGAACACCGCCAACGCAACCGAAACCCCGATCAAGCTTGCGGGAACTTGTTGAAGAGAATCTGCCACAGAAAAAATTGTAATACTCCCCGTAGAAATCAGGGAAGCAAAAGCAGTCATTGCCACCAAATTGATTTGATAAACGCCAGTTCCCAGCGTGCGGGGCAACGCAAGCCGTACCGCTTTCCATGTTGTCTGGTCCATTCCGAACTTTGGCTTCCATGAAAATCCCGCGCGGAACGCAGACGGCATTTGCACAAGAATATGAAGCGCCACGCCCGCCACTACGCCAACACCCAATCCCGCCAATCCCCATCTGGGAAGCAAAAATAAAATGCCGACAATAATTCCAACGTTGTAAAAAATGGGAGCCAACGCGTAAAAAAAGAACTTGTTGAAATATTGCAAAACTCCGGAAAAAATCGAAGACACTCCGAACAGAATAGGACTTAGCAATAAGACGCGGGAAAGCATGGCAAGTTGGCCTTGTTGCATCTCGCTAAATCCCGGAGCCACAAAAGCAACCAACCATGGCATAAGAAAAAATAACGCAATCGAGCAAGCGCCCGCGAGCAATAAAAGAATATGCAACAGCCGGCTTGCGAAATTCCATGCTTCGTCTTTTCCCTTTTCCATTTCTTGAGAAAACAAAGGCAAAAACACCGCGGATATGCCGCCCAATACAAACAACGCGTACAACAAATCCGGCACGCGAAACGCGGCAAAATACACGTCCGCCTGATCTGCCGGCAAACTTCCCACTAGCAACCGATCGCGCACTACTCCAAGCACACGGCTCGCGCCATACGAGAATGCCAATAACACCGTAGAAAACCCGATTGTTTTTGACTGCGCGAAAAGAAAACGAGAAAAGTTTATGCGCATGTTAACATCAAAAAGCGTTTAAAATTTGTAATATTCTTGCAACGCTTCCTGTATTTGCGTTTTTAGCTGAAAAGCATCAGTGCCCCGATAATCAATCCCTTTCGCGTCTAACACATCTTTGATTTGCCGCAATGTTGCTCCGATTTCATCTGGCGTTATCCTCCCATCTTCCAAGAGGAGCCGCACCGTATTTCGCATCGGTTCCACCCCGGAAAATCCTTGTTTTTTGCGCGTTCGATCTGGAATAAACAAATCCATAACCTGCTTTCCAATATCCGGTTGCTTCGCCAAAGCCTCTTGCCGCGCTTTTTCCTCCTGTCGAAATTCCTTGAGCATGCGCCATGCCTGATTGAAGTTTTCCAGTTTTTCTTGAATACTTCGCTCTGAAGCGAAATTCCCCATATCATCCGCAAGACTCAAAAAAATCAGCTCCTCGGCGTATGGACTTCTGAATAATTCATTGCGGGTGTTCTTGCGCAACGACTCTCCCCTTGCTCCCGCGATATTATGAGCTTTCGTGTGATTGCCAACTAAAAAACGAATCTCTTCTTGCGCTTTTTTCGGAAATCGAAAACGATCGAATATCTGTTCTGCCAACTGAACCGAATCGGCTTCATGTCCATGAAACCGATATCTCACAACCTCGTCATGCTCCTCAACGGACTCCTGCGCCATTCCTTTGCCCACATCATGAAGCAACGCCGCCCATGCCCATTCGCTTCCGTATCTTTGATAAAACCGCGCCACCACCTCATCATTAGAGAATTCTTCAGAGAGCTGAAATTTTTCTCGTATGACCGACAGGAATTCCGGCCGTGAAATCGCGCGCATTGTTTCCAGCTCATGCCGGAACACGTTGCCTTCCTTATGAATGCTGGCTTTCTTCCCTTCTGGAGTATGGCGAACCTCCAGTAAATCGCTTATTTCCGGCAAAACTTCCTTCAATATCCCCACGCGCGCCATTGTTGCCAAACCGAATGCCGCGCGGGGCAACATAAGAATTCTGTCAAGCTCTCCTTCTTCTTGCTTTAAGCGTTCGGCAGGTATCTCGTTCAGCACATGCGCGTTTTCCTGAATGACTCCCTTAATCGTTCGATCAAACTTCATGTTAAACTTCGTCAGAAATCTGATATAGCGAAGCATGCGCAGGGGATCCTCAACAACCAAACGCTCATACGGGTCTCCAATCGTTTTCAAAACCCGGTTCTTTATGTCTTCAATACCGCCGACATAATCAATAACTTTTTTCTCCAAGGGATCAAAGTATAATCCTCCGCAGGTAAAATCGCGCCGGGCAACATCTTCTCGAATATCTACGGTATGATTCACTTCTGTAGGTTTTCGATTCGTCCCGTACGATCCATCTGTTCGGAAAGAAGCCACATCAAATCCTATCTTTCTTCCCTCGATTTCGACATATACTTTCAATACCTTAAAATTTTTCCCTGTTTCTTTAAAAATTCCATAGCCAGCTTCTTTCAGCACATCCTGTACTTGCTCGTAGGCAAAATTAGTCGCGATATCAATATCGTGTGGCTTGAAGCGAAAATCCGGATAATGCTCTGCGTCTTGCGACATCAAAAAATCTCGGCCGTATCCGCCCGTAAAATATGCCTCGCCGCCGACGTTTCTGATAACTTGGACAATTTCCGCGGCAACTTTTTCTTCTTCAGTATTTGGCTCCCATTCAACCTGCATTTCTCTGGGCAACTCAAAAACACCTTCGGGAGTTTTCGAAGGATTTTCTTTTATTGCGCTTTCGTTTACGGCCACAACATCTTCTTCTGGCCTTGACGTAGGAAACCGTTCTGGAAGAAAAGAAGGCATACCGTATTATTTTTCTTGTGCATACTACTCAATCCTTGCTTTATTATAGCTAAAATATGCCATATTTCAAGCTCAAACAAAAACCGCAATTCAATCTTCCGCCCTGAATTTATTGAAGAGTGAAAACCTGAATTGCGGTGGAGAGGGTTAACGCAAGCATCTTCCCTCTCCATCCTTTGCGCACTATTTAGCGTCCAAGTAGCTTCCAAGCCATCCAGCTAAATTGTGCACCGCTACTCCAATTATCACAAGGAAGAATACCAAGAGTATTCCCCCTAATACAAGAACAGCATATACGAGAGCTTTCACTAGTATAGCGGGGTAAGGCAACCATGCCACCACACCCATAGAAAGAAGGTATGCTATTGCAAATGCAATAGCAATCAGAATGAAATACCCCTTAAAATATTTATTCCCCAATATTCCCATTTTTTGCTCCTCGTTCGCCTCGGCCTTATGATTATTTTGTTTCCGAGAGCGACAATCGAACCACGATCATTCGCGATCCCGTTGCCGCTCTCGGAAACTTTTTCTTGGAGTTGTATATAATCTGTATGACTTCATATCGGCAAGGCAAACACTAACTCTGTTTCGCCCTTATTATTCAACGACCGTAAGCATATCTGGCTAATGTTCACTTTGCCGCTATGAATCCTTTTGTAAGAACACCCTGTTTCTGCCTTTTGGCTTCATCAGTCGAGATACACATCTCGAAATAGGGAGGAGTTTTAGGATAACTCCTCGAACCTTTTTCCTTAATTTCCCATCTTTGCCCTCGTTCGGTGGCATAACCACCAAATACCCCAACGAACCACGAGGATAACCGTGTCCATAAAAGACACAGTCATCACGAGGAGACCTCCGTACACAAGAATATAACATATCCTTGGAAGCCATCCATCTTGCCACATAGCATCATGGATAACTCGGGTAGATTCTTGATGCGCGGAAGGTTGTAGGAACCACGGGAAAGCAAGTGCCTCCCGAAAATCGTAGGGCATGAGGATAGCCCCGAAATACCAACACAGGAATCCGATCATCCCTACGAACCAAAGGCCAGGAGACGACGGGGGACGTTTGTTTATAAGCCGCGTTGCTGAATGCTTTTTTGGCACCACAATAAGTTCCCACTCATAATGCAACATCACCCCTCCATTCTCCGGATTTATTTTGATTTACCAACGTACTTCCACTGTTCAATCTCCAATGCTTGTTAGAAATTGAGTTGGAAGGGAGAGGAAGCCGCCGTTTGCTTCTTCCTCTCCACTTTTGCTTCACCTCCTTTTTTCATTTCAGACCGACACCTCGGCGTGTCGGTCTAGTCCGATTTCGGACCAGTTGTCCGAATATGGGATTATATCATTGACGAGATAATCCCTATCCATATCCCCTGCTATAAACCGGAGATCGTCGGAGATCCATATCCAAATGATCAGTGGGCATTCAACCCGCTGGATCCCCGCCCTGCGGGGAATTTCCACCCCATAGTACTCATGGTCGTTCTCACGACCAAGGTACTCTTTCACCAGTACTTCGACCTGATCTTTTTTGGCCATTTCCTCCATGGCCGCCACATGTGCCTCATACGCTATCCAAAAGTTCATTTGCACCCCCTTTTTCTTTTTCAATGTACTCTGGGAAAGTTTTGCTCTCCCATCAAAATCCACGAATATCTTCTTGAACTTTGATGGGTGGAAGAGCTTATCGCTCTTCCTCAAGATGGACAAAGTAGTCCATGACATTTCCAAGATTATGTACTTCTACGACATCAAAC